>JAEVZQ010000407.1 GCA_023392135.1 Pseudomonadota bacterium
CCCGGAACGAGCGCATGCGCCAGATCCGACGCCAGCGAAACCAGCGGATCGGCCAGAATATTCGCCAGAATCAGATCGTAGCTGCCCCCGCGGGTGCGCCCGCGAGCGAGCCCTTCGGCCACCCGCATTCGGATGCGGCCCGCCTCGCCATTCACCCGCGCGTTCTCATGCGCAACGGCGATCGCCTGCGGATCGTTATCGCTGGCCTCGATCCGCGCATGGGGCAGAGCGCGCGCGGCGGCAATGGCCAGTACGCCCGAGCCACAGCCGAGGTCGAGAACGCGCTCGAAGCTGCGCCGGCGTGTCAGCTCGTCGAGGGCGAGCAGGCATCCCTGCGTGGTCGCATGGTGCGCCGTCCCGAACGCCTCACCGGCATCGATCAGCAGCGTGTTGGGCCCGCGGGGCACCTTTCCGAGATCATGGCTGCCGTGAACCGTAAAGCGCCCGGCGCTGACCGGCGGCAATGCCGCCTGCGAGATCGCAACCCAGTTCTCGTCAGGGACTTCCTCGATCCCGATTTGCGGAGGTGAGAACGGCAGGACGGCCTCGAGCTTCCGGGTCAGTGCCGCAGCATCGGGCTGCTCCTGGTAGTAGCCCTCTATCAGCCACCCTTCGCCCGCCTCGAACTGGGTGAGCGCATCGGGCGCGGGCTCGACCAGGTTTGCAAGCACCCCGACGAGGGTGCGCGCTATCTCCTGCTCATCGACGGCAATGGTGATCTTGTATGATGGCATGAACGGTCCCGATGCGCCCCGAACAAGGGCTTCTGGCGCGGACCTAACCTGCAAACGTAGCCTTGTCGATCGGGCAAACCGTCAGGCCGTAGCGCTCACACGGGCATGCACCCCCCGTCGCCAGCGGGCATCTCCATTCCTTCGCCCGCACCCGAGCCGGGCAGCAGATCCAGGAATGCGTCCCATTTACGATCAATGAGCAGCGCGGCATCTGCGGGTGGCAGCGTATGCAGCATTCCGTCCGGTGCCTCGGCGACGATGCCTTCCGCGATCAACCGCTCCAGCGCGTCCTCGATTTCGAAATCGACGTCAACCCCGAAGACCTGCTCCATGTAACGCTCGATGACCCGGTCCACCTCGGGCAGATCGGCATGCTTGACCGGCCCCTTGGCCAGGACGGCGTAGAGAAGAATCTCCTCTTTCATGTCCTCCTCGGCAGCGCGGCTCGCGAGCTTGATGAGCACGCCGCGGTTGTCGGCCATGGCGTGGAAGTAGAGGTTCTGCGCCATGATGACCATGTAGCGCTGTCGCTCGTTCAGGTACTTCTTGCACTGCCGGAAAATGACGCCGCCGAGGCCGAACGCGGCTCCCGCTGCGGCAAGCGGATTGGTCGTCAGCAGCGCCAGCTTGCCCGCGGCACTGAACGCTCCCATTCCGACCCCAGCGCTGCTCGTGATGCCTAGCTTCAGCTTGTCGAACGGCCGGAAGTTCACCCGCGTATTGGGAAAGATCATCTCGATGTCCGACCGCGGGATGTTCTTGAACAGCTTCATGTAGATGAGGTCGTCCTCGACCTCCGGCGCCAGCACGCTCCGCATCCGGCGCACGGCCCTGCTTGCCGCACGGCGTGAGACCTTCCGCTCCCGTACGAGCTCGTCGATCCGCTGGTCGTCCGACTTGAGCTTGAACAGCACGAACAGCCGCCGGAAGATCGGAACGTCGATCTCCTCCTTGCGCAGGAACGACTTGATGGACCGGCGTTGATCCGTCCGGGTGGTGGCGCCGCGATAGTAGATCAGCAGCTCTTCGAAGGCGTCGAGGTCGACGTGCAGATCGAGCCCATAGTAGCTCTCCCGGGTCAGGATCAGCTCGATCTCCTGCGGGTTGATCCGCGTATAGTTCGCCTGCGTCAGCAGACTGTCTATACCGGCCACCACGCGCTGCTGCAGAAGCCTGCGTTCCTCCTCCGTATAGCTGCGGGTCATCAGCAGGTCGCTGTCAGGGCTGAAGGGCTCATAGTCCTGCTCCAGCCCCAGAAGCCGCGCGCCGTACTGCTGCTGACGCCAGTAGTCCAGGTAGCGGAAGAACCGGCGCGCATCCGCCGCCTGACCATTCGGCCAGATGTGCGGCTCGCTCAGGCGATCGATGAGGGCGAACCGCGTGACCGGAATGAACCGCTCTCGCTCATCCGTGATCGCGCCCGGATCCGCCACCTCCTCCCCGTGGCCGTTCAGGAGATAGTGCCCGATCTCCGGTCCAGGAGACGGCGACTCCCGGCCGGCCATTTCATCCGGACGCTGAACATGGCTTGCGTTGGATGACGCGGCGGACATGAGGGCCCCTCCCCTTATGCTCGAATCGTGACCAGCTGCCGTTCTTGGTTCTCGCAAAGAAGTGCGCCGGCAGAACGCCTTCCCGAATTCGCTTGACGAGGCCTCTCGCACCTCCGACCTCAGAATAGTCCGGGTTCGGCCCCCCGCACGAGTCTTTGCGCAATTGATGTTTTCTCAACTATGAGCATAACAAATCCATGCGGCTGTTAGGCAACATTTGTAAAATCCGTTGCAATGTCACAGTCATGCCGCTCTTGCCGACCAGATAAGCTGCATGCTGTCCTGCGCGGCATGGGGGCTGCTTGGTGCATTCACAATTCATGCCACGCCTGTTGGGGTTTGCGTTCCTGCTCGTGTTGAGCGTGGGCGAGGCAACTGCGCGCGATGCTGTGATCCTTCCTGCGAGCTGCGAGCTTCGCGCGGGCCGGCTGGTCCTGCACGCTTCGCGCCCGACGGCGCATGAGATCGTCTCGCAGCGCGAGCGCCAGGTTTTCACAGCCTGCCGCGCTGGTGGCGACAACCGTTGCCGGCCTGTCATGGTCTACAGGTTCGACATGGCCTGCGGTGGGACGTCCGTACCCTGGAGCGATGTTTCCGCGGCTCTGATGGCAGCCAGCGGCACACGCGCCTGGATCAAGAATGAGCAGGTGCACATCGTACCGCCGCGGGCGACGCGACTGGGAGCGTGCGAAGGGGCCAGCCCCGACAAGTCGTTCATGCGCGACTGCGAGCCCTGGGAGATCGACGAGTCCAACAGAACGATCTGGGTGCTGCCGCAGCAGTTCGCCCCGTTGCATGAGGTCGGCGCGCGGTTCGTCGAGCTACCTCCGGCGACGGCATCGGTGGAGCAGAACCATTCCGGCGCCTCGGAGACGGCCTCACCCTCTAATGAGTTGCAGATCGCAGCGAAGCCAGACGAAGCAGGGACCGCCGCTGCAAACCTGTCGAATGCTCAGCAGGAGCAATTCGACCGCGCTTATGTGGCGGCGCCTGTGGCTCCCGCTCCGGACCAGGCGGACGAGCCGCAAAGCATCGCACCCACCGGGCTTTCGACCGGGACATTCCGCCAGCCGGAACGCTCCGAGTCCGAGGGTGTTCAGACGTTTGCCCGCAGCGTCTCACAGGCCATTGCGGCCGCACCGGCCGAGACTGCGCAGGTGACCGACCTGGAGCAAGAGAGCACCGCTTCGCTGCGAGACTGGTCCTTGCCCGACTGGTCTTTCACGATCAACCTTGCGGATCAGCAGCTCACATCCTGGCTTTGGGATCAGGCGCAAGGCACGCTGGAGCCGCTTTCCGGCCATCTCAAGGATCTGCGCGCAAATCAGCAGTTCACCGTCGTTCTGATGGGGATTGCCCTGTTGTCCGGATTGCTCTCCGGCATCGGCTGGTATTCGGCGCGATCAAGGCGGGCGCGGGCGCCTGCCTTCCGCGCGTCTCATGATCAGCCCTCCCCTGAGTTCAGGGCGACGACCAGCGGCGGGCCGGCATTCAGCGCCGGATCATCACCCGTCAGCCGAGCGGCGGCGATGGGTACTGCGTTGCTCGCTCCGACCGATGAGAAGATGTGCGGCGAGCTCTGCCGGACAGCGCACTCGATGCTCCAGCAGATCGATGCCCGCGTGGACGAGCTGCAGGGTGTGGCGCCGCTGCGCCGGGTGCTGCAGCGGGAGATGCGTAACCTCGAGCAGTTCCTGACGGCCGTGATGACCGCGTCGCCGACCGAGCCGGAGGAATGGCGCCGTACGCGCAATCGCCTGCAGCGGATCGTGCGCGAGCTGCATCGGCTCAGGGATATCGTCGAGGGCGCTTATCGCAGTCTGTCTGGCGGCGGCTTCACCAGCCGCGAGCCGCCGCGTGACAAGTACGAGGCCTACGAGACGCTCGGCGTGAACCCCGACGTCAGCATGCGGACGCTGAAGAAGCTCGTCGATGCGCTGCGCGCCTGCTGGCACCCCGATCTGGCCAAGGACGAAGCCGACCGGCAGCTCCGCGAAGAGCGCATGAAGCGGATCAACATCGCCTGGGACATCATCACATCGAAACGCCAGGAGGCGTGAGCCAAGGGCAGAGGAAACGCGATGGCGGGCAGGACGCCCAAGAAGCCGGCGAAAGCCGCAAAGAAGCCCGCAGCCAAACCGGCCTCCGACAAGCCGGTCCTCCTATCAGGCGGCAACCCTCGCATCCCCAAGGGCTACGGCGACGCGCCCGTGCAGGCCTACATCGCGGCGATGCCGGGCTGGAAGCAAGACGTCGGCCGCCGCCTCGACGAGATCATCGCGCGCACCGTCCCCGGCGTGCGCAAGGCCATTAAATGGAACTCGCCCTTCTATGGCGTCGAGGACAACGTCTGGTTCCTCAGCTTTCATTGCTTCACGAAGTACGTGAAGGTGGCCTTTTTCCGCGGCGCGTCGCTCAATCCGATGCCGCCAGGGACGTCGAAGCAGAAGGATGTGCGGTATTTGGATATTTACGAGAATGACGCGCTGGATGAGGCTCAGTTTGCAGATTGGGTGAAGCAGGCCGCCGCTTTGCCGGGCGAGAGGATGTGAGTGGCTCAATGGGTGGCGTGAGCGGCCGCAAACCATTGGCTCACAAACAAAACGGCGTGAGCACGAAATGATCGGCGCGTTGGCACTCAATCGCTAGCGTGTTCCACGATATACCGCGCCCGATGATAGAGCTCGTCGAACGTGATGATCTCGGGTTCCTTGAGGCTACGCCGGTAGAGTTCGAACGAACGATACTTCTGCTCGTTCACGCCATGCTCGGCGCCAAACTCCGCCAGACGCCCGGCGACCACGAACGACCTCGGTTTGATTCCGTAGAGTACTTCGCCTGTTGGGTCGCCGCGCTTATCTACGGGTTCGAGGCGATCACGAATGTCCTTCAGGGCAGCATGTAC
>JAEVZQ010000461.1 GCA_023392135.1 Pseudomonadota bacterium
GGTCAGAAGGTGCTGCTCGTCGATGCGGACTTGCGCATGCCGTCGCTGCATTCCAGGCTCGGCCTCGACGGCAGCATGGGGCTGAGCAATTATTTGACAGGCGCGTGCAACCCGCCAGATGTGATGCAGCGATGTGATATTCGCAATCTGACGTTCATGGCTTCCGGCCCGCTCCCGCCGAACGCGGCCGATTTGCTCGGCAGCTCGCGCGTGCTTTCACTATTGTCCATCGGGGTCGAGGTCTTCGATTTGATCGTCCTCGACGGCCCGCCGGTGATGGGGGTGGCAGATGCGCAGCTTCTTTCCAACAGCGCTGCTGCAACGGTGTTGGTCGTCGGGGCGGGGCAGGCGCGAACGGGCGTGATCCGCGGGGCGCTGAAACGGCTGCAGCTGGCTCGCGGCGTATTGATCGGCGCAGTGCTGACCAAGTTCGACGCAAAGCGGACGGGCTATGGCTATGGCTATGGCGATCATGGCTACTCGTATGGCCGGCAGGGCGTGCAGGCCCGGGATGATCGTGCCAAGCTGGCCAAAAGTGCCTGATGTGTGGGCTCAGGGCACTACGCATCGCACTCGATCTGCGGCACGTTCCTTCTCTCGTGCGTCACGTTCGCGGCGAGCCGCTTCCGGATGGTGTGCCGCTGTTGCTTAGGATTGCGGCAGGCGATGGCGAAGCCGAGCAGCGCGCCTTGCAGCTTGTCGATCGGCCGATCGACGATATCCGTGAGGCGGCGGCTTTTTTCATCGAACAGGTCTTGTTTGCACCCAGTTCCGACAGCTACCGCATCCTCGGCGCCGAGCCGGAGGCCTCCGCTGCCGAGCTTCGCCACAATATGGCACATCTCATGAAATGGCTGCACCCAGACACCGATGGGGGGGAGCGGGGCGTGTTTGTTGGCCGTGTAACGCGCGCCTGGGATGATTTGTAAACGGCCGATCGCCGGGCCGCATATGATAGGACTGTAAATGCAGCAGCAAGCTCCGGTTCAGGCGCAAGGGGCGTTCGGGCATACGAGAAGCGCATGGCAAAGGGTAAGCAGAGCGGAACGTCCAAGCACGCGCTTCCTCGCACGAAGTCGCGATCACTCGGAGTCCCCCGCCAGCGACGGGGTGGTTTGCTCGCTCGTGCGCTATTTAAGTTGGTGGGAAGACGATGGCTTTGGTGACAGCATTGAAGCGGGTTCTGCGAACGGAATGAGCTGATAATACCCAGTCCTCATTATGGGAAAGAAATGAGAAAGCACGGCTTGGGTCTGCTCTTTTTCACGGCGCTTGGATTGCTCCTCGCTTGGCTGATTGTCTCGCACAGTCTTGCGGCCTATTTCGCGCAATCCGTGCCCGAGCTCGCCTTGTCGCTCAACACCAGCCAACCCGCCGCTCTGTTGAAGCTCGCAAAAACCAGGCTGGCTCAGCAACTCAGGGGGGGCGCGGAAGCCCGGGACGAGACCACTGAGGCGGCCGAAACCGGTCGTCTTTCGGAATTCGCTGCGAACGCGTCATTGGCGAGCCTCGACGCAATAGGCGACAGCGGTGGTGCTCAGAACAGCGCAGGCCTGGCCGATGAAGTGGTTTGGACGGAAATCCGATCTTTGGCGGAGCGTGCCTTTGCCTCCGATCCGCTCAATGCCGGCGCTCTCTACGTTCTGGGCGCAATCGCAGCGGTGGAAAACGATGAGGCAAGCGCATCAGCTTTCATGCGTGCAGCCATCCGGCGGTCATTTCGCGAGACCGGCGCCACCTACTACATGCTGATACGCAGCTTTGTGGAAAAGAACTACTCACCGGCTTTGGATTACGCAGATGCCATACTGAGGACTTCGCCGCAGTTGGCACGCCATGTCGTTCCACTGCTCGCGCACATGGCCGAAGAGGAAAACGCACGCAGTCTCCTTGAAGCACGGTTGTCCACTGATCCGCCCTGGCGGCGCACATTCCTGTCGTCGCTGCCAAGTGCCGTCGCGGATGCACGAGCGCCGTTGAATATACTCCTGGCTCTGCGCGACACGCCCAATCCGCCAAGCACCGCCGCTCTCGAGACTTACCTGCAATTCCTCCTTCGCAAGGGGTTTTACGAGCTTGCATATTATGCTTGGTTGCAGTTCCTGACGCCCGAAGACCTGAGCAGTACAGGGCTTCTGTTCAACGGCTCATTCGAGCGGCCCCTATCCGGGCTTCCGTTCGACTGGACCATCCGTTCCGGCTCCGGAGTGACAATTCAGATTTCTCCGGCAGCCGGCTTGGAGCGCGGGCGTGCCCTGCAGATCGACTTCGGCCATGGACGTGTCGAGTTCGGTAGCGTCGCCCAAACGACGCTACTCGCCCCGGGCACCTACCGCTTCACCGGCTATCTCAGAGGTGAGATCGCCGGGCGTCGCGGTCTCGTCTGGCGCATTTCCTGCGCCGGTCAGCGCAGTAGAAACCTTGGGACAAGTGAGATGATGACGGGGTTGGCGCCGACCTGGCGCCCCTTCAGCTTCACCTTCGAAGTGCCCGAGGACCAACCTTGCAGCGCTCAGGTCGCCAGCTTGACGCTCGATGCACGCTCCGCATCCGAGCGCCTCGTATCGGGTGCTATCTGGTACGGCAATCTCAGGATCGAGCGGTTGAGCGGCCAGGGGTGACGATCAGCTCACAGCCCTGGCCTTTTTTCCCCGACGGCGTTCAAAGGTTGACCGCTCGTATGCTACTATTCCGTCTACCAGGGGTGGACAGCCGTAGGGAGTTGGAAACATGAACGGGGTGCATAAAGCGGTACTTTCGGTTGTAGCCTTAGCCGTAGGTGCGATTCTGGCCGGGGTGGGGCCGGTAAGCGCCAAGATTGTGTGCCGGGGCGCATTTCAGATCGTCGACGGCCAGCCCATCGCAACGCCTTATTG
>JAEVZQ010000482.1 GCA_023392135.1 Pseudomonadota bacterium
CATCCCTGTTTTTCGAGTGGCGCGGGCGCCGGGGCGCGCCCCGGCCTTCGCTGGACACCTAGCTCGTACCCCGAACGGTCAGCCGTCCTGGACGATTTTGCCAGGGCGGCTGGTTGCTGGTGGCGAATAGGCGCAGCGGTCGGGCTTGATGTCGAGCAAGGGCGTGCCGTCGATGCAGTCGAGACCGCGGACCAGGATCGCATCAGGCTCGATGCCAACCACGGTCACGAGCGACGTCCCGATCGGATTCGGGCGCAACGGCGAGCGAAGGGCGAATACGCCCGTAGCTGCGCCGTCGGACTTCGGACTCTGCTGCACCAGGTCCCGGCGGGCACGGTCGAGCCAATAGAGCACCTCGACCCGCTCGTAGCGCTCGAGCCCCTTGAGCCCCGGACGGTACGGCGCCTCGATTTCGATGCGGCACACCGGCCCATCAGGCCTGCCCTGCCGTGGGCAATCGTCTCGCGTCGCGAACGGCGTGCGGATGCGCCCAATGAACACGAGGCGCGCATCGGTGCGGTCCGGCAGCGGGAATTCCAGTTCGCCCGTACGAGTTGCGTCCTGATCCATGGCTGGCCTCTTCCGGTTCGGCTCGAGATCAAAATGATCAGCCGGTGCTCTCCGTGCAACGGGCGAATCAGCAGAGATCACTTGCAGACGTTGCCGTTGCGCCGGCGGGCCAGGTCGAGGTGGAAATGATCCCGGTGAAGGCTGTCGTAGTCGGGGCCGAGCACGGTCGTGAACCGGTTGCAGGCTCCGTTATGGACCGCCCGGAGAAACGCGCGCTCGCGAGGAACTCCCCACCACCCCGACTTCACATCGATTTTTCGGCCATCGGCGAGAACGAATGCCGAAACGTCGAGCGCGTTGGCGTGGCCGTGCTCGGAGAGCTTAGCGCCCCACCGATTGTTCATCGGACGACAGCCATAGGACGCTGCCACTTTCACCTCCACGAGGGGCGCGCCGAAGTAGCGCCGCGCGGCTGGTTCGACGACTTCCTCGACCCAGCGCTCCACAGGTGAGATCATGGGGCAACGGAGCATGGCCACCGGCCGCAGGCTCACACGTCCGCCGGCAGCCGCAGACATCTCGAAAGGCTGCAGCGCACCGCAGACGCTCGGTCCGCCAAGCGAGGAACGGGCCTGCAGAAAGGGCGTGTGCCGCACATAGCCTGAGAGCAGGCACGCCCGCTCCTCCTCAGCACGCCAGGGCTCGGGCTGGGCAATGAACTGAGGTGTACGGCTGCATCCCCAGGCCAGCAGAAGTCCGGCCGCGAGCAGCACACCGATGACGCAAGTACGCAACATGAGCGGGAAGTTAAATGCGGTAGGGTTAACGACAGATGAGCAGATGGAAGAAGCTGCCACTGCCGTTGGCTGCTTTCGGGGCGCAAATCAGACGTGGTCGGGGCGCCGCGGCGGCGATTTCTGGCGCCGCCAGCAGAATAAGCGTCCGCTAGTTGCGGAACTGACCGTTCATATATCGTCGCCAGAGCTGCTCGCCGATCGTGCAGTCGGTTTCCTCGCCGTCGCTGGTGAACTGAGCCGGGATGAGCTGCGGCGGCGGCTCGAAGCCCGAGATTTCCAGAATGAGCTTCTGGCGCGTGGCGGTCGCGAACTCGGACTTCTCACGGATCGGGATCATGAAGGCGCCCGGCCCACCGATGACACAATCGGCGTAGTAGCGGTCGAGGTAGCTTATATCGAAAATGCTCGACTGGCTCGGCCGGAGGATGACGGGCAACCCATTGATGACGATCCCCTTCTCGACCAGCTCATCGCGGACGGGCGTGACCGGCCCGCCCGAGTTGTTGGGCCCGTCGCCTGAAATATCGATGACACGGCGCAGCCCGCGATGAGGGCTCGCGTCGAGTTGCTGGCCCGAATAGGTCAGCGCGGACGAGATCGAGGTCATACGGAGCCGGGAAATAGGCGCCTGCTCCAGTTTCTGGGCCACCTCCTCCGCACTCTCTTTGCTGTCGATGATCGTCCAGCCGAGAACCGTTGCCTGGGAATTCGCACCCGCCCATTCGACGTAGGTAACGGCGATCTTCCCGTGCAGTCCCGAGCTGATTGCGGAATGGACTTTCGGGTCCCTGAGCGCCGCAACGTAGCCGTCCCGTTGCAGGCGCTGCTCCTCGAGGTCCATGGAAAGGGAAACGTCGACGGCGAGCACGAGCTCGAGATCGACATCGGTGTCGGCGCGCGCGGCAGAGCCTGCCGGTAACGCGAGAAGAAACGCGGCACACGCCGCGCCGAGGCGCGAAAGGCACAGCATGCGAAGTAAATCGTCGCAGTGCGGAAAGGTTGCAAGCGCCGCGTGACCGGTAAACGGAATGTGAGCTTCAGCGCCGCCGTCGCAGGAAGGCGAGCACGCCCTCCTTGTAGCGCCGATCACCGACCGCCTTCATGTGATCGCGATCCTCGATGACGAGAGCCTCGGCACCCGGGATGAGGTCAGCCAGCGCCCGGGCCGATCCGCCAACCACATCGTCGCTGCCGACTGCGACCAGCACGGGGCAAGAGATGCGGCCGACATCGTCCGCAGTCAGCGGGGCGCGTGAGGCGCGAATGCAGGCAGCGAGCGCCTTGAGGTCACCTTTCGTCTGCTCGGCAAACGCGCGGAACGTTCGTGCTGTCGGGTTTGTGACCTGATCGATGCTTTCGGCCTCCAGCGCATGAGCGATCGGCCCGGTGCCGGCCATGCCGCGGACCATGTTGATTCCAAGCCCACCGAAGATGCAGCTTCTGACCCGTTCCGGATGTGCCAGCGCCAGAAAGGCCGTGATCCGCGCGCCCATCGAGTAGCCCATGACGTCCGCCCGCTGGATGCCCAGGTGATCGAGCAGATGGCGAGCGTCCTCCGCCATCAGAGGTGCGCCATAGTCCTCCACGCCGTAGAGCTTCTGGCTCGCCCCATGCCCGCGGTTGTCGATGGAGATCACCCGGAAGCCGTTGGATGTCAGGAAGCGCACCCA
>JAEVZQ010000493.1 GCA_023392135.1 Pseudomonadota bacterium
CTCCAGCTCGGTGCACTCGACCGAGCGCACGAACGGGTCGGTCGCCTCGATATTCGCAGCCTCGATGCAGGTTTCCGCTGTGGCAAACGGCTTGACATGGACGCCGCTGTCGCCGTTCGGCAGCGCAAGCATGATGATCATGACAACGATGTTGGGGGTCACGGGGGCGTATCCTCGACCGTGGTTGACAGAGGGCAGGATAGAGTTGCCCAGGTTCACGCAGGTCACTCGAAGTTGCCCCACGAGGCCGAAACGTGGAGAAGACTCGATCCGGCTCCGTGAACGCCGTCGGATGCCCCAACACCCGCCCGGCGCGACTCAACATCACAAGCACAACCGAGCACGCTTCAGAAAAATGGCAGGAACGTGAGCAACTTAGGCTCACGTTGTATATTTGTGCACAGAGCTATTCACTCAGCGGGAGCGATCTCGGCGTAGGAGCCGTTGACCTTGCTACTACGGGGCTCCTCCAGCCTGACGCGCGGCAGCGCACCGGGATGCTCCGTCTGCAACCATGAGATCATCTGCTCCCGGATCTGGCAGCGGAGATCCCAGGCCGCGGCTGCGTTCCTGGCGCTCATGAGTGCACGAATCTTGAGCGTCCGCTCCTCGGCTTCCACGACCTGCAGCGCGGCAACCCGTCGGTCCCAGTAGGCGCTCTCCTTCAGCAGATCGTTCAGCTTGCGCCGCATTTCCTCGATCGGCGCCGAATAGTCGACGTGCCAGAACACAGAGCCGATGAGCGAGGAATCCTCCAGCGTCCTGTTCTGGAACGGCTTTTCGAGGAAGCTTGCAAGCGGCATCACGATGCGGCGCCAATCCCACGTGCGGATGACCACGTAGGTAGTCGTGATCTCCTCGACACGCCCGAACTCCCCCTCCACGATCACGCTATCGTCGATGCGAATCGGCTGTGTAAGTGCGATCTGCACACCCGCGAGCAGATTCGAAAGAAGGGGGCGTGCCGAGAGGCCAACAACGAGGCCTGCAGCACCTGCGGATGCCAGCAGGCTCAAGCCGTACTCGCGCAGCGACGGGAATGTCATCATCATGCCGCCGCACGTGAGAATGGCGATGATGATGACGGCGGTGCGCCGCAGCACGCCGATCTGAGTTCGCAGCTTGCGTGCGCGCAGGTTGTCCTCGACGTCGAGCCGGTGATGACTCTCGACGAAATCCCACCCGATATTGAGGACAGCGATCAGCGCCAGCCCGATCAGGGCGACGAGACCCAGGTCGAGAACGCGCAGCGCCGCCTGCTGAATGCCCGGCTCGAATCGCGCCGCCGGCAGCGCGATCTTTATCGCCAGCAGAATCAACGCCAGGCGCGCGAGTCGTGAGATCCGCTTGAGAATGCGGCCGCCGACCTCCTCGGACTTCACCGGGACGAACCTGCGCACCAGCCACATGATGGCGGCATGCACGAAGAGGCCAAGCGCGATCGCAAGTACGAAGATGAAGAAGACGGACAGCTCCGACCAATTCGTCGCCGCGAGAAAACGATAGATGTGGAAATCAATCCATTGCTGCAGCACCGAGCCTCCCCCTTTCCGCTGCTGATCAGTTGTCGTGGACGCATACTTACGTAGTGGGTGACCCGTGCACCCTGGCGTCGGCTGCTGCCGGTCGAACCGGGAGCCTGGAGCGTGTGTTCGGGCGGGTGGCATGGAGGTGGAAGCCGGACCCTGCCCTATGCTAGTGAGAGTTAGCCTGCAGTTTCGACCAAAAAATGAGCTCCTGATATGACTTCCGCTGACGTGCGCATCGAAACGGACACCTTTGGCCCCATCGAGGTGCCTGCCGACAGGTATTGGGGCGCCCAGTCGCAGCGCAGCCTCGGCAACTTCAAGATCGGTTGGGAGAAGCAGCCGAAGCCAATCGTCAGGGCGCTCGGCATCATCAAGCGCGCGGCCGCCGAGACCAACATGGCGCTCGGGCGGCTCGATCCGAAAGTCGGCGAAGCGATCATCAAGGCTGCGCAGGAGGTTATCGACGGCAAGCTCGACGAGCACTTCCCGCTGGTCGTCTGGCAGACGGGCTCCGGCACGCAGTCCAACATGAACGCCAACGAGGTGATCTCGAACCGGGCGATCGAGATGCTCGGCGGAGAGAAGGGCTCCAAGAAGCCGGTGCACCCCAACGACCACGTCAACATGAGCCAGTCGTCGAACGACACCTACCCGACGGCCATGCACGTCGCGGCAGCCGAGCAGGTTCACCATGATCTGCTGCCGGCGCTTCGCCATCTGCACAAGGCGCTCGACGAGAAGGCGAAGGCGTGGGCGCACATCATCAAGATCGGCCGTACGCATACCCAGGATGCCACCCCGCTCACCCTGGGCCAGGAGTTCTCGGGCTACGCACACCAGGTCGAGAACGGCATCAAGCGCATCGAGCAGACCATGCCGATGCTGATGGAGCTGGCCCAGGGCGGCACGGCGGTGGGCACCGGCCTCAACGCGCCAAAAGGCTTCGCCGAAAAGGTAGCCGAGCGCATCGCCGCCATTACCGGGCTGCCGTTCACGTCGGCGCCGAACAAGTTCGAGGCGCTGGCCGCCCATGACGCCATGGTCATGACGCACGGCGCGATCAACACCGTTGCGGTGTCGTTGTTCAAGATAGCCAACGACATCCGCTTCCTCGGCTCCGGCCCGCGCTCCGGCCTCGGCGAGCTGGCACTGCCGGAGAACGAGCCGGGCTCCTCGATCATGCCGGGCAAGGTCAATCCGACGCAGTCGGAGGCGCTGACGATGGTCTGTGCACAGGTGTTCGGCAATCAGGCCACCATCACCTTTGCCGGCAGCCAGGGCCACTTCGAGCTCAACGTGTTCAACCCGGTGATGGGCTATTACTTCCTGCAGTCCGTGCGCCTGATCGCCGACGCCGCGATCAGCTTCACCGACAATTGCGTCGTCGGCATCGTTCCGCGCGAGGACAACATCAAGG
>JAEVZQ010000032.1 GCA_023392135.1 Pseudomonadota bacterium
CATGGTGTTCGGCAACATGGGCGAGAGCTCCGCGACCGGCGTGGCCTTCACCCGCAATCCCTCGACCGGGGCCAAGGAGATCTACGGCGAGTTCCTGGTCAACGCTCAGGGCGAGGACGTCGTTGCAGGCATCCGAACACCGCAGAACATCAGCGAAAAGGCGCGCATCGAGGCTGGCGAGAGCGCGCCCTCGCTCGAAGCGCTCATGCCGGAGACCTTCGCTCAGCTGAAGGACATCTTCGCCCGGCTCGAGGCGCGCTACCGGGATATGCAGGACGTCGAGTTCACGATCCAGAACGGCAAGCTCTGGATGCTGCAGCCCCGGTCGGGCAAGCGCACTGCGGAAGCGGCGCTGAAGATCGCCGTCGATCTCGCCAACGAGGGCGTCATCGGCCGCGACGAAGCGGTCATGCGGATCGATGCTTCCGCGCTCGATCAGCTCCTCCATCCGACAATCGATCCGTCGGCGCATAAGCACATCATCGCGCGGGGCCTGGCTGCTTCGCCGGGCGCGGCATCGGGCGAGATCGTGTTCGACTCCGATGAGGCCGAGGCGTTGAAGGCGAAGGGCCGCGAGGTCATCCTCGTCCGCGTCGAGACGAGCCCGGAGGACATCCACGGCATGCATGCCGCAGCTGGCATCCTGACGGCCCGCGGCGGTATGACAAGTCACGCCGCTGTCGTCGCCCGCGGGATGGGCCGGCCCTGCGTCTGCGGCGCCGGCCAGCTCCGGATCGACGGCAAGGCGGGCCAGATGCTGGCGCCCGGCGGCAAGGTCTTCCGCGCCGGCGACATCATCACGATCGACGGCTCCACCGGCGAGGTGCTCGAAGGCAAGGTGCGCATGCGCCAGCCGGAGCTGTCGGGCGATTTCGGAACGCTGATGGGCTGGGCCGATGCCGTACGCAAGCTCGGTGTCCGGGCCAATGCCGACACACCGCGCGACGCTCAGCAGGCGCGCCAGTTCGGTGCCGAGGGTATCGGCCTGTGTCGCACCGAGCACATGTTCTTCGAGGCAGACCGTATTCTGGCCATGCGCGAGATGATCTGCGCCGAGGACGAGGAAGGCCGGCGGCAGGCTCTCGCTAAGATCCTCCCCATGCAGCGGGCCGATTTCGAGGCGCTGTTCGAGATCATGGCTGGCCTGCCGGTTACGATCCGCCTGCTCGAACCGCCGTTGCACGAGTTTCTTCCCCAAGAGGACAAGGAGCAGACGGCCGTCGCCGAGGCGCTGGGTGTGCCCGTTTCCCGGATCAAGACGCGCGTGACGGAGCTGCACGAGTTCAACCCCATGCTCGGCTTCCGTGGCTGTCGCCTCGCCATCCGCTATCCCGAAATCACCGAGATGCAGGCGCGCGCCATTTTCGAGGCGGCCGTGAATGCCGAAAAGAAGACCGGCAAGGGTGTGATCCCCGAGGTCATGATCCCGCTCGTCGCCTACCGGAAGGAGTTCGATACCCTCCGCGAGGTGATCGCCGCAACGGCCGAGGCCGTCGAAAAGGAGACCGGGGTCAGTCTGCAGTATCAGATCGGCACGATGGTCGAGCTGCCGCGATCGGCGCTGCGGGCCGACGAGATCGCAGAAGGCGATAGCGGCGCCGAGTTCTTCTCGTTCGGCACGAACGATCTGACCCAGACCTGTCTCGGACTTTCGCGAGACGATGCCGCGCCGATTCTGGAGAACTATCTCGGCCGGGGCATTTTCGAAACCGATCCGTTCGTTTCGATGGATCGCGACGGCGTCGGTGAACTGGTCCGTATCGGCACGGAACGTGGTCGCAAGGTGCGGCCGGATCTTAAGATCGGAATTTGCGGGGAGCACGGCGGCGACCCCGACTCCGTCGCTTTCTGCCATGAGGTGCACCTGGACTACGTCTCATGCTCGCCGTTCCGCGTTCCGGTTGCGCGCCTCGCGGCAGCGCAGGCAGCCATCTCCGGCCGCGCGACCCCGAAGGAGGGCTGAGCGGGGGAAAGGGAAGGGCCTCTCCCGCTTTTTCGGGATGCTTTCTGTTTGAAGCTAATTCGACCCGCCCTCTTTTCGAGCGGCGCGGGTTCGTTTCTGAAACGGATCGCTCACGGCTTCTGAAATTGCGCGATGATGCCCGCCGCCCGCGAGAGCACACTGGCGCTTGCGAAAGGACCTCGTGTTCTCTAATGCATTGATCTCCTGATGCATGGACGGAAACAATGAATCTCATCACGCATGAAGGGCAGGAGGTCGTCGACTGGCGGCCAGGTGTTGCAACGCGCATGATCGCGTCCGCCGTGACCGGCTCAGCGCAGCTGTGCATTTTCGAGCAGTACTGCGACCCCGGCCTGGGGGCGCCGACGCATTTGCACGCCGTCGAAGAGGTGTTGACGGTGGTCGCGGGCAAGGCGGAGATCTGGGTCGGTGGCGATAAGATCCAGGCCGGCGCAGGGCATTCCGTCATCATTCCCGCCGGCATGAAACACGGTTTCCGGAACATTTCCGAAAACGAAATCCTCCATATGCGTGCGACGCTCGCATCGCCGATTTTCGAAGCGAGTTACGACGATCGCAGGGAGCAGTCCCGGCGTTACGTTCCGCAGGACTGATTGCACAGATCGCGGCGCTTTCATCGGCTCTGTCGCGCGCACTCCATAAACTCGCGCAACATCTTCTATTTTGCGCACCGAGCCATGGCGCATCGCGTGCACTTTTTCTTTGGCGCGACCGCGCAGGTTAGGGGCAATCAGCATGTCGAGTCTGAAAGCGAGCGCCTGAACTGAAAAGCATCAATCCGCTCGTCCCGCGTTGACGGGTATCGCCGGGCGCTATACTGACAAACAGGTAACTAACATGCTGAGAGTTCGAGGTCTGCAATGCGACTTGCAGGAAAGATTGCTATCGTCACCGGCGCGGGCTCTGGCATCGGCCACGAGACCGCGAAACTGTTTGCGAGCGAGGGCGCGACGGTCATCGTCGCCGACCGAGACCGGAATGCAGCGGAACGCGTGGCTGCCGAAATCGTCGATAATGCCGGCAAAGGGTCTGCCGCGGGCGTGGATGTTACGCGCGAAGCCGAAGTCAAATCGTTGATCGAGGGAGTCGCGGCCGAGCATGGCCGCCTCGATGTTCTCATCAACAATGCGGGCTACGGATTTGCCGGCACCGTCGTCACGACGACCGAGGCCGAGTGGGACGCGTTGATGGCCGTCAATGTGAAGGGCGTGTTCTTCGGCTGCAAGTACGCCATCCCCATCATGGAAAAGCAGGGTGGGGGCGCTATCGTGAATACGGCTTCCACGGTTGCCGCCGTCGGCATAACCGATCGCGCAGCCTACGTCGCGTCCAAGGGCGCGGTCGCGGCGTTGACGCGCGCCATGGCCCTCGACCACGTATCGGCGAACATTCGGGTCAATTGCGTCGCGCCGGGTACGATCGAGTCGCCTTATTTTTCGGAGATCTTTGCGAAAGCTCCCAATCCCGGCGAACTGCGCCGCAATCTGGAGCAGCGCCAGGCGATGAACCGGCTGGGCAAGCCCATCGAGATCGCGCGCGCCATCCTGTTCCTGGCCAGTGACG
>JAEVZQ010000034.1 GCA_023392135.1 Pseudomonadota bacterium
TCTGATCCCGAAGATGGGCGATGGCCGGCGGAGGGTCGGGCTGGTCGTCGACCTTAAATGGGTCGGCGAGCTCACGGCGATAGAGGATCTGCCGGATGGCAGTCTGTCGATCGGAGCGGCTGCAAGCGCTTCGGCAATCGCGCGCCACGCCCGTATTCTCGCCGACTACCCCGCCATCGCCGATTCGGTACGGTTGATCGGGAGCATCCAGGTGCAGAGCCGCGCCAGCCTCGGCGGCAATATCTGCAACGCGGCGCCATCCGCTGATGGTGTTCCGACGGTGATCTGCTATCGGGCGAAGGCGCGGATCGCTGGCCCCGATGGTTCGCGTGAGGTGCCGGTAGAGGACCTGTTCGCAGGCCCGGGCCGCACCACTTTGAACGCGGGAGAGCTGCTGACGGCCATCGTGCTGCCGTCACCCCCGCCGCGCTCGGCAGCGCACTACCTTCGCTTCACGCCACGACGCGAGATGGATATCGCAATCGCCGGCGCCGGCACCTGGATCAGCCTCGATGACCAGGGCCGTATCACCGACGCGCGCATCGCGCTCGCCTCGGTGGGGCCGACGCCGCTCCGGGCGGAAACGGCCGAGAAAAAACTTATCGGCGAAGCTCCGAGCCGCGCGCTGCTGGAGGAGGCCGGGCGCCTTGCCTCCGCAGATGCCCGGCCGATCTCCGATACCCGCGGCAGCGCCGATTACCGCCGCACTCTCGTTTCCGTCCTTATTGCACGCGCCCTTGCCGCCTGCTGCAAGTCGCTCGGCATGGAGGTCGATGCCCCATGAAGAAGCTCATCCAACTGACCGTCAACGGCGAGGAGCACACTGTCCTCGCCGACCCGCGCGACACGCTGCTCGAGCTGCTGCGCGACCGACTGGAGCTGACCGGTACGAAGGAGGGTTGCAGCAATGGAAACTGCGGCACGTGCACAATTCTGGTCGATGGGCAGCCGGTCAATGCCTGCCTGATGCTCGCCGTCGAGGCGCCGGGCCACGAGATCATGACGATCGAAGGCGTATCTGGTCGGGCGGACCTCAACCCGATCCAGCAGGCGCTGGTCGAGCACGGTGGCACGCAGTGCGGCTTCTGCACGCCGGGCATCGTCATGTCTGCCAAGGCGCTGCTCGACGCCACCCCGCGGCCGACCGAGACGGAAATCCGCCATGCCATTGCCGGCAACCTGTGCCGCTGCACGGGCTACGACAAAATCGTCCGAGCGATCGCCGCGGCCTGGTCGGCGGCAGCAGGGGAGTGAGCCTATGACCACATCGATCCCGGCCGAGGAAAAGAGAGCGCTGCGGGTTGTCGGCAAGCGCCTGCCGCGCGTCGATGCGCGAGAGCGTGTCACCGGCAAGGCGATTTATCCCGCAGACCTGCACCTTCGGGACCTCGCCCACGCAAAGCTGCTCCGCAGCCCTCACGCGCACGCTCGTATCCGCGGAATCGACACCAGCAAGGCGGAGGCGCTGAAGGGCGTTCTCGCAGTAGTGACGGCTGCGGATTTCGTCGACTTGCCGCTTGGCGCATCTGTCACCATGGGCGATGGCAGCTTCGACGTCTGGGTGGTCAACCAAGCCAACATGGCGCGCGAAAAGGTGTTCTGGTTCGGCCAGCCCGTCGCCGCCGTTGCGGCTGTCGACGTGCATACGGCTGAGCGGGCGCTGAAGCTGATCGACGTGGACTACGAGCCGCTGCCGCCAATCGTCGATCTCGCGGAGGCCATGAAGCCCGACGCGCCGGTCCTGCATTCGCATGTCATCACGAAGGGTGTGGAGCCTGCACCCAGGTTGCCGAGTAACGTCTGCTCGTTTACGGTTATCCCACGCGGCGACACGGATGCCGCAATTGCCGAGGCCGCCGCGACGGGTGAAATCAGCGTCAGGGTCGACACGGCCCACCAGGGCTATCTCGAGCCACCGGTCGTGGTGGCGCAGGTGGACCCGAACGGGTTCGCCACTGTCTGGGCCTCGACCCAGGGGCAGTTCACCGCCGAGCTCATGCTCGCGCGCATGCTCGGCCTGCCGCAATCGAAGATCCGGGTCGTACCACTGGAGGTAGGCGGTGCTTTCGGCGGCAAGATCGCGCTCCATGGCGAGGGTGTCGTCGTAAGGCTTTCGGAAAAATGCGGCCGTCCCGTGCGGCTCTTGTTCTCGCGCGAGGAGGTGCTGCAAGGCGGCACCGGCCCCGCTGCGGGAGCGATGATCGATATCCGCGTGGCGGCGGACAAGGACGGACGTCTGACGGCGATCGAGGGCACCTATCGCGTCGATGCGGGCGGATTGCCCAGCATGAGCCCCTCCCTTCTCATGCAGGCCTCGGCGGCGCTGTATCAGTGCCCGAACTTGAAGCTCGAAGGCTACGACGTCGTCACGAACAAGCCACGGACGGAGGCTTATCGCGGACCCGGCGGAATCCAGGCGGCATTTGCCATGGAACAGGCGATGGATGCCCTCTGCCAGCGTTTGGACATGGACCCGCTCGAGTTCCGAAAGCGCAACGCCGCCGTGACTGGCAGCCTCATGCCGATCGGAACGCCTTTCCCGCCGATCGGCCTCACGACGATACTGGAGGAGGTGGGCCGGCACCCGTGCTGGACGGAGCCGCTGCAGCCCGGCAAGCATCCCCGCGGGCGCGGTCTGGCTCTCGGTTATTGGCGTGGGACCTCCATGACGTCAGCTGCACACGTGACGATCGCGGGCGATGGCCGCCCGATGGTGATGATGGGACCGGTCGACATCTCCGGAACGCGCACGGCGATGGCCCAGGTCGTCGCCGAGGAGTTCGGGCTCACCATCGACGACGTCCACGTGAGCACCGGTGATTCGAAGTCGGTGGGCTACAGCGACATTGCTGCCGGCAGTCGCGTCGGCCGAACCACGACTGCGGCGCTGGTGGAAGCCTGTGCCGACGCGCTGAAACAGCTTCGCGCCCGGGCCGCCGAGAAGCTGCAGAGCCGGCCCGAGGACCTCGTCTATGCCAGCGGGGTTTTCCGCGCGCCGGGCGGGGCTGCGATCTCACTGGCCGAGCTGATGGCGGCGACTTTGGGGGAGGGCGCCATCGTCGGCCGCGGCGTCTCGACGAGACTGCCGCTGGGCGTTGAGATCGGCGCGCACGTGTGTGACGTGGAGGTCGACCCTGGCACCGGGCAGGTCACCGTTCTGCGCTATACCGCTTTCCAGGATGTCGGTCGCGCCCTCAATCCCCCGGCCGTCGAGGGGCAGATGCAAGGCAGTGTCGTTCAAGGATTGGGCTGGGCCCTGACGGAAGGGTTCGACTACGGCCCGGACGGCCGGCTGAGAAACGCCAGCCTGCTCGACTATCGCATCCCCACTGCGCTCGACGTGCCGCCGATCGATTGCGTCATCATCGAGACCCCGGTGCCGAATGTTCCATACGGCGTGCGCGGCGTCGGCGAGGTGCCCATCGTGCCCGTCGCGGGGGCGGTCGCCAATGCCGTTGCCCGTGCCATCGGTGCTCGTGTCTTGCAGATGCCGATGACACCGGAGCGGGTTCTGCGGGCAATAAAGGCAGGGATGCCGAACTGATCGGCACCCCAACTCATCTCATCTCATCTTATCTCATCTCGGCTGCGGGACGATCCGCATGTAGGGCTTCGGCGCCTTCCAACCCTGCGGGTACTTCTTACGGGCGTCCTCGTCCGAGACCGAGCCGGAGATGATCACGTCATCACCCTGCTTCCAGTTGGCCGGCGTCGAGACGTTGTGTTTGGCGGTGAGCTGAAGTGAGTCGATCACGCGCAGCAACTCGTCCCAGTTCCGGCCGGTGCTCATGGGATAGGTGAGGATCAGCTTGATCTTCTTGTCCGGGGCGATGACGAACACGTTCCGCACCGTGGCATTGTCGTTGGGCGTCCGCCCCTCGGAGGTGGTTCCCGCATCGGCCGGGAGCATGCCGTAGAGTTTGGACACCTTCAGGTCAGGGTCACCGATCATGGGATAATTCGGCGCTGCACCCTGGGTCTCCTGGATATCCTTCGACCAGAGCTTGTGGTTTTCCACCGGGTCAACGCTCACTCCAATGAGCTTCACGCCACGCCGGTCGAACTCCGGTTTGATCCTTGCCAGGCTACCG
>JAEVZQ010000131.1 GCA_023392135.1 Pseudomonadota bacterium
GAGCTGGCTTTCGCCGCGAAGGCGGCCGGCAGAATCGATCGAGCGCTGTAACGGTGCGTTACAGCGCTCGAACGGAAATACTGCGCTTTTGCCGAGCCGCCGCGATCAGCGCGGCACGCTCGGAGCAGCGGGCGGCTGCAGGCGATCGAGTATGCCACCACGCGGTGTGGTGCCTTGCTGATTTTCGCCTGCCGGGGCCTCGGTGCCCTGCTGCTGGGTCGCGGGCTGCTCGAAGATCGACGGCGGCGCCGCGCTGCGCTGCGCCATCAGCGACAGGATGGTGCTCGTCACGAAAAAGGCTGCCGCCAGTCCCGCCGTGACACGCGTCAGAAGATTGGCCGTGCCGCGACCGGTGAGAAATCCACCACCGCCACCACCTCCGCCACCGATGCCGAGCGCACCACCCTCCGAGCGCTGCAGCAGCACCACACCGACCAGCGCAGCGGCGATGATGATATGAATGAGGAGGATAACGGTGACCATAGCGGTTCAATTCCGATAATTCGGGGTGTTCGGGGAACAGCGGCCTTCTACACCAATGCGGCACCAGCCGCCACCCCTCCTGTCGCCGCATACGGCCGCAATCGAGGCTATCGGGCTGCGCCGGGCTTTCGCTTGGGCGCCGGCACCGCGGCGGCGTGCCCTTTCGGCTTACGCTTGGGCAGTGGCACGACGCTGGAGGCCTCCGATGCCGCCACCACGTCCGGACAGCGGAACCCGATCTGCTCGTCCAGCTCAATCAGCCGCTCGATCTCCTTCAGCTGAACCGGCGTCAGATTGGCACGCCCCCACTCCAACCCCCTCGCCATGCTGTCCCTGGTTCCGGCCATGACGAGGTTGAGCCGCTCTTCGCGGAGGCGAATGCAGGGCTGAGGGTCGAGCGGAGCCGCGGTGGCCAGACCGGCCGGTAAAAGCCACGCCACCCCGGCGAGCGGCAAGAGGCTGTAAAGAGCAAATCGCGCACGCATTGAGCCACTCCTTCGGTGCCGCACGGGTTCCCGAGCTACTCTCAAGCCCTGCAGGCGGCGATAATCCCAAGCAGATCGTTGGCCTTGAGGCTCGCACCGCCGACGAGCGCTCCGTTGACGTGGGGCACCGCCAGCAGCTCCGCAGCATTCGACGGCTTCACCGAGCCGCCGTAGAGAACGCGCATCTCCCGTCCCTGGTGGCCGAGCAAATCGGAGAGCGCCGTCCGGATAAAGGCGTGGACCTCGGCCACTTCCTCAACCGTTGGCGTGAGGCCCGTGCCAATCGCCCACACGGGCTCATAGGCGATGATCGTATCCGCCGCTGTCGAGGCCTCGGGAACGGAGCCAGAGAGCTGCCGGCCGACCACGTCGAGCGTCAGGCCGGCCCGCCGCTGCCCCGCAGTCTCGCCGATGCAGACGATCGCCGCGATGCCGGCACGCAGCGCCGCCTCGGCCTTGCACTTGACGATGCAATCCAGCTCACTGTGATCGGCGCGCCGCTCGGAATGGCCGACGATCACCGCAGTCGCACCGGCATCGTGCAGCATCTCTGCCGAGATATCGCCGGTGTGGGCGCCGGAGGGGAGCCAATGACAGTCCTGTGCACCGACCGCGAGCCGGCTGCCTTCCGCCATGTCGACCAGCGGTGGGATCAAAGTGGCCGGCGGGCAGATCATCACGTCTATGCCGTGCGAGACCTGACCGGATACGATAGCATCGCGCACGGCTGCCGCCTCCGCGAGCTGCGCCTTGAGGCCGTTCATCTTCCAATTGCCCGCAATGAGCGGCCGAATCGGGGCTTGATGGGTGGTGCTGGCAGTCATATCGGCATCCGTGGAGTCTCTTTGACGCGTACGCAACGCGGCAGCGGGCTGGTATGATCGGGCGATCCTGCCTTGCATTCAAGGACGGGCTGGGCTTCTTATCACATCCGAGCCGATTGGGCGTGGCCTGGTGGGCACGCCGTATCACCTTGAATTGCCAAGCGGCAGGCATGACCGAACGCAAGGACAAGATTTAATCGATGCTAGACGCCATGCGCCGCGGCGCCACCAGTTGGGTGGCCAAGATTTTCCTGGCCGTGCTGGTCCTCAGCTTCGCCGTGTGGGGCGTGGCCGACGTGTTCCGCGGCTACAACGAAGGTGCATTGGCCGAGGTCGGCAAACGGGAAATCACGACAGACGAGTTCCAGCGGGCACTGCAGCTCGAGCTGACGCTTCTGGGCCGCCAGATCGGGCGGCGGCCGACGATGGAGCAGGCCCGCGCCTTCGGCATCGACACGCGGGTGCTGTCCCGCCTGGTCGGGGCGGCAGCACTCGACACGCACGCCCAGGAGTTGCGGCTGTCCCTCACCGATGACGCGGTCGCCGAACAGATTCGCAATGACCCCTCGTTCAAGAATCCGGACGGCAGCCTCAACAGGATGGCCCTGGAGAGCGTTGCGCGCGAGCTGGGCCTCAGCGAATACGGCTTCCTCGCCCTGCGCAAGAAAGAGGAGATCCGCCAGCAGCTGACCGATGCGATCACCGCGGGCGCTTACGTGCCCGACACGCTCGTCAAGGCGCTTTACGACTACCGGAACGAGGCGCGCAACGTCGAGCACTTCACGATCGATCCCAACGTCGCCGTCAAGCTGCCGGAGCCCGATCCGGCGAAGCTCAAGGAGCTCTACGAATCCGAAAAACAGCGCTTTATGACGCCGGAGTACCGCAAGCTGGCGGTCATCGGCCTCACCATGGAAGAAGTGAAGAAGCGCGTGCCGATTACGGATGCCGAGCTCGCTGACGCCTACGAGCACGACAAGGCGCGCTACGAGGTGCCGGAGCGGCGGCGTGTTCTGCAGCTCGCATTCAAAACTCCCGAGGAGGCAGAGCAGGCAGCGACCGCGATCAGGGGCGGCAAGAGCTTCGAGGACGTTGCAAAGGAAGCGGGAGTAGCGGAATCGGACTACACGCTGGGCCTTCTGACGCGCGCCGAGCTGATCGACCCGGCTGTCGCCGAGGCCGCTTTCAGCCTGGAGAGCGGTGCAGTATCGAACGTCGTTCGTGGCCGCTTCGCCCCGGTGCTGGTCAAGGTCACCGAGATCCAGCCCGGCAAGCAGAAGACGCTCGATGAGGTCAAGGACCAGGTGCACGACACGCTCGCTGCGGACAAGGCTGCACCGGAGCTGAGCAGGTTGCATGACGAAATCGACGACCGGCGCTTCGCTGGCAAGCCGCTGAAGGAGATCGCACAGGAGCTCAATCTCCCGTTCCTCGAGATCGATGCCACGGACAGCACCGGCAAGGCGCCGGACGGTTCAGTGGCCGTGAAGGGCGCGGATTCCGACCGGATTTTGAAGGCCGCGTTCGAAGGTCAGGTCGGGTTCGACGGCGATTCGATCGAGCTTGCCGATGGTGGCTTCGGCTGGGTAAACGTCATCTCCGTGACGGAAACCAAGCAGCGGACATTCGAGGAGGCCGAGGCTGACGTCGCCGCGCTCTGGCGCGAGCAGGAGATGCGGCGCATGCTCTCGGAGCGCGCGGGCAAGCTCTCGGAGCGCGCGGGCAAGGGCGAGAGCATGGAGACGCTGGCCCAGGAGGTCGGCGGCAAGGTCGAGACCGCCCGCAACGTCAAGCGGATCGGTGGCGCGCCGGGGCTGCCCGACAGTGCCGTTGGCCAGGCCTTCATCACACCCCAGGGCGCTGCCAGCTCGGCCGAGACACGCGACGGCAAATCCCGGGTGGTGTTCAAGGTCACCGAGGTGATCCCGCCGCCGCCAGCTTCCAAGGAGGAGCTCGACCGGTTGCGTGCTGAGCTGAACCGCCAGGTCGAAAGCGACCTCCTGTCCGGCTATCTGACAGGCCTGCAGGATCGCCTCGGCGTTAGCATCAACCAGGCCGCCTATCTGCGCGCCGTAGGCGCGAGCCCGCAGCAATAGAGGGATTGACCGGTGAGCAAACCCGCGATCCCCGGCCTCGAGGTCTCGCCGGGCTATGCTGCTTTTGCGGAAAAATACGAAAAGCGTGAGCCGCAGGTCGTCTCGACGCGGCTCGTGGCGGACCTGGAAACGCCCGTTTCCGCCTACCTGAAGCTCACCAGCGCTCCCGACCGTGATTCCGGGCTGAGCTTCCTCCTGGAGTCGGTCGAGGGCGGTGCCGTCCGCGGCCGCTACTCGATCATCGGCTTGGAGCCGGATCTCGTCTGGCGCGCGTTTGGCGAGACGGCCGAGGTCAACACCAATCCCCGTGGCGCGCCCGATGCCTTCGAACGCGAGCCGGAGCCGACGCTCGCTGCCCTGCGCGCCCTGCTCGCCCGCTCGGCCATTCCATTATCCGAAGATCTGCCGCCCATGGCCGCGGGCGTTTTCGGGTACATGGGCTACGACACGGTGCGGCTGATCGAGCACCTGCCCAATCCGCGCCCCGATGCCCTCGGGGTCCCCGACGCCATCCTGATGCGGCCGACGCTGATCCTCATCTTCGATGCCGTGAGGGACGAGATGGTGCTGGTGACGCCCGTGCGGCCCGCCACGAGTGTCACGGCGCGCGCGGCTTTCGAGGCCGCCGAGGAAAGACTGCTGAGGGCGGCCAGCGCACTCGAGACACCGCTCCACCACGATGCCGCGGCGGGACAGGCTGCCCTGCATCTGCCGGAGCCGGAATCGAACACGTCCCCCGCGGAGTACATGGGCATGGTTGCCCGCGCCAAGGATTACATCGCCGCCGGCGACGTGTTCCAGGTCGTTCTTTCCCAGCGGTTCTCCACGCCATTTCCGTTGCCGCCGTTTGCGCTCTACCGCGCCCTGCGGCGGACGAACCCGTCACCCTTCCTCTACCACCTCGATCTCGGAGACTTCGCGCTCGTCGGCTCTAGCCCGGAGATCCTCGTCCGCGTCCGCCGCGGCGAGGTGACGATCCGGCCCATCGCCGGCACGGCACGCCGCGGGGCGACGGCGGCGGAAGACCAGGCACTCGCGGAGGCACTGCTGGCCGATCCCAAGGAAAGGGCCGAGCATCTGATGCTTCTCGACCTCGGCCGCAACGACGTCGGCCGCGTGGCGGAGATCGGCTCGGTGGAGGTTACGGAGCGCTTCGTCATCGAGCGCTACAGCCACGTCATGCACATCGTCTCCAACGTGATCGGCCGGCTCCATCCTAAGAAGGACGCCATCGACGCGCTGATGGCCGGCTTTCCCGCGGGCACCGTCTCCGGCGCCCCCAAGGTACGCGCGATGGAGATCATCGACGAGTTGGAGAAGGACAAGCGCGGGCCCTATGCGGGCTGCGTCGGCTATTTCTCCGCCGATGGGCAGATGGACACCTGCATCGTCCTGCGGACCGCGATCGTCAAAGATGGCGTGATGCACGTCCAGGCCGGCGCCGGGCTGGTCTACGATTCGATTCCCGAGAACGAGCAGCAGGAGTGCATCAATAAGGCCAAGGCGCTGGTTCGGGCGGCCGAGGAGGCCGTGCGGATGGCAAACCGGTCCCCGCGCATCGCAGATCGGGGCAATGGCGGCCCGTTCGCCTGAAATTTCCTGCTGGAGTTCTGGCTCGAATGCCAGCGCGATCGCACAAGCAAATGTCGTCCCGGTGCTCGTCACCGGGATCCACGTTACCACCTGCTTCGGCACTTGTGGGGTGCTGGATCCCGGGCACAAGGCCCGGGATGACCGACTTGTAGTTTGCTGGCGAGTGCATTTCGCCAGCAGCTTCATCTGATCAGAGGGCGGGTTTACCCCCGGTTGATGCTGTCCCGGAGCGTCTTCGAGGGCTGGAACTTGGGCACGTTGGAGGCGGGGATCTCGATCTCCTTCCCGGTCGAGGGGTTGCGGCCGGTGCGGGCAGCGCGCTTGGAGATCTTGAACTTGCCGAGCGGCGGGATGCTGACCTCCTCGCCCTTGCTCAATGTGCTCTCGATGTACGAGACCATCGCGTCGACCGCGGCCCCTGCCTTCTCTTTCGAGAGCTCGGCATTCCGGGCGATAGCATCGATCAGATCTTTCTTGCTCATCTTCCTTCGTCCTCGAATTTGGGAGGTGACCCGGGCCGCGCCTTCAGATCAGAGCCCTCGGCCAGAACAGCTGATGTAGAGCCTGCAGTGCGGTGAACGAACGACTTCCCTCCCGAGCCGTCAAGTGGGAAACGCGCGATTCGCCCGAAAACACGGGCGAAAATGCGGAAAGACCCGCCCCGCGCCAAACAAAAAAGACCCCGCCGCGAAGCGACGGGATCTCTTTAGTGTTGCAACTGTGCTACGCCTCAGTGCGCCGTGATGCGCGAGGAGCCCGACTGGGTCTCGCCGCCGGAGACAGCCGCCGACGGTTCCTCCCAGGCGATCGGCTCGGGCTGGCGAACCAGCGCCACCTTCAGCACGTCGTCCATGCGTGCGACCGGAATGATCTCGAGAACGTTCTTGATGCTCTCCGGAATCTCCGCGAGATCCTTCACGTTCTCCTCCGGGATCAGCACCTTCTTGATGCCGGCCCGAAGCGC
>JAEVZQ010000222.1 GCA_023392135.1 Pseudomonadota bacterium
CCACGGTCCATGCACCGCAACCGAGTCCATCCGCACACCACACACTCCGTCATGCCGGCGCAGAGCCTGCCCCGGAGCAGACCGGGGCCGCCACCCACGCCAGTTTCCACAGGCACACCGGTTGACGAGGATTGGCCGTCCGCAGCGAGACCGTGCCAAACCTGCACACGTCTCGCACGCTGAGGCTTGCGTGGGTCCCGGTCTGCGCCGGGATGACGGAAGAGTGTATGGCTCGCTCGCTCCCCACACCGTCATGCCGGCGGAGGCCGGCACCCACGACACGCTGCCACGAGCGCTCGTTGTGAGGTAGGCTCCCCACGTCCCAACACCCTCCGCGAGCCACCCATGCCCACCTGAACCGCCTCCTGCTCCTGCGGCCAGTTGCGCATCGAGGTCCAAGGCGGGCCGCGCCAAGTCGGCGTCTGTCCGTATCATCGGCACGCACACTCTAATCCCAGCGTCGGTTTGCCCTCTGCTCCGCCGGGGTATAGGCTCCACGCAACCGCCGCGAGGGACCCCTGCCATGTACACTCCGCCACTCTTCCGGGAGGATGATCCCGACGTCATCCGCGCGATGATCCGCGATGCGCGGCTCTGCAATCTCGTCACGGCGACAGCCGAAGGACTGATGTCCACGCCGTTGCCGCTGTATCTGGAGCCCAACGAAGGCGAGCACGGCACCCTCTATGGCCATCTGGCCAAGGCCAATCCGCAGTGGACGACCGCGCCGATCGGCGATGCGCTGGCGATCTTCATGGGACCGGACGCCTACATCACGCCCTCCTGGTACGCATCGAAGAAGGAACACGGCAGGGTTCTGCCGACGTGGAACTATCTCGCCGTTGTCGCCTATGGGCCGGTGGAGTTCTTCGAGGACGCCGATCGACTGCTCCAGGTGGTGTCGCACCAGACGGACCTCAACGAGCAGAAACGCAGCGATCCGTGGGCGGTGTCGGACGCTCCGGATCAGTTCGTGCAGGCACAGCTTAAGGGCATTGTTGGATTGCGCATGCCGATCCGCCGGATCGAGGGCAAGCGCAAGATGAACCAGAACCGCCCTCTGCAGGACAGGCGCGGCGTCGTCGAAGGACTTGCTGCGAGCAGTCACACCTTCGACCAGGCCGTCTCCCGCCTCATTTCACTGTCTGACGAATGACGGCCGAAATCTGAGTCTCAGTCACGCCCTGGCCGGTTCCGATGTCAGGCGCTCCCAGCCGGGCCGCCCTCCCCGGCTCCATCCCGTCGTTCCGGATCTGGCCGCATCCGGGCGCGCTCACTTGCCTTGATCCCGTGTAGCGCTTCTCGCCATCCCGCCATCGCCAACGGAACCTGGCCCGGATCACGACCATTCAACTACGAGAGAATTCGCGGGGACCGCCTGATCGCGGTCCACCCGGGTTGTCACCCGCGCAACGCCAAAAGGGTGGCTGGCATGCAGATGCTTACTGCGGTACTGGCCACGTCACTGCTACTCGGCTACGCCCTGCACAGCACCACGCGCCACCACGCCGGCCAAGGCCCGGCACGCACGGAGCCGCCTGCCATAAGGCATCGACCTGCGCGACCCTAAGGGCACGGGTCCGATCGAGCATCGGGCCCGTGCTTTGCTTTCTGTCGTGAGCGGTGACACCACACACCCGATTCGGAGGACGGGACGGCCCAGAGCCTCGAGCAGGCGCCAGAGCAGCTATGGCCGCCACGCATTCCTGAAATTTGGGATTCGGTAATATACATTACCGTGAGCCCCGAGCGGCTCCCTATCCCAAGACTCCGGAACCCCTAGACAGGGCCGAATATGACCTCGACCACCTTCGCTCCATTCCAGCACGCGAATTTCCGGGTGTTATGGTTGGCGACGTTGGTATCCAACCTCGGAGGGCTCGTCCAGGCGGTGGGAGCTGGCTGGATGATGACGACGTTGAGCAGCTCGCATGCCATGGTCGCCCTAGTACAGGGGGCGACCACCCTCCCGATCATGATCTTCTCGCTGGCTGCGGGCGCACTTGCGGACAACTTCGAGCGCAAGACGGTCATGCTGGTCGCGCAATGCTTGATGATGGCGGCCTCCATCGCGCTTGCCGCGCTTACGCTGCTCGGCGTGATGTCGCCCTGGCTTCTGCTGATGCTCACCTTCTTCATCGGCTGCGGCACAGCTCTCCACAATCCCTCTTGGCAGTCTTCGATGGGAGACATCGTACCGCGCGAGGCGCTTCCCGAAGCGGTGACACTCAACAGTGTCGGGTTCAACCTGATGCGGAGTGTCGGCCCGGCGATCGGGGGCATGATAGTGGCGTTTTTCGGTGCTGCCGCTGCGTTCATCGTGAATGCTGTCAGCTATGGGCCGCTCATCGCTGTCCTGGCGAGATGGAAGCCACCGGCGCGCACCGCGGCGCTCCCGCGCGAGCACTTCTTCGGCGCCATGTCGATTGGATTGCGCTATGTGGCTATGTCGCCAAATCTTCTGAAAGTAATATGCCGGGCGTTCTTGTTCGGTTTTGCTGCTATTGCCGTGCTTGCCTTGCTGCCTGTGATCGCGAACGACTTGCTCCGGGGAGGCGCGCTAACCTACGGGACACTGTTGGGAAGCTTCGGTGTCGGTGCCATTGCCGGAGGAATGGCAAATGCGTCTGTTCGCGCACGCCTTACCAATGAAGTCATCATTCGCTGGGCGTGCACAGGTTTTGCCCTGAGCAATATTGGAGCCGGTTTGAGCTCCAGTACATGGCTTAGCCATTTGCTGTTATTGCCAGCAGGGGCCTGCTGGGTCCTGGCCCTATCCCTGTTCAACGTAACGATGCAGCTCTCGACACCCCGTTGGGTCGTCGGCAGGGCGCTCGCCCTCTACCAGACCGCCACGTTCGGCGGCATGGCCGCGGGAAGCTGGGTATGGGGTGCCCTGGCCGACAGCTACAATCCCACGACGTCGCTTGCGGCCGCCGGTGCTGTACTCTTCTTTACCGCGCTCGTCGGGCTGCGCCTGCGCGTTCCCGAGTTCAGCTCACTCAATCTCACACCGCTCGATCAGTTTCAGGAACCGCAGCTGCGCATCGACCTCAAGGCACGCAGCGGGCCGATTCTCATCACGATCGAATATGTGATCGCGCAGGATGATATTCCTGCGTTCCTGGCTGCAATGGCCGAGCGCCGGCGCATCCGAATCCGTGACGGCGCCCAGGCATGGGCATTGCTGCGCGATCTCGAGGACCCCGAGATCTGGAAAGAGAGCTACCGCGTTCCGACATGGGTCGAGTACATCCGCCACAACCAGCGCCGCACGCAGGCCGACGCCGAGACGACACGCCGCCTTTGGGAGCTGCATCGGGGGGTTGAGCGACCGCGCGTGCGTCGGATGATAGAGCGGCCAACCGTTCCACGTCACGAAGATCTGCCGCTGAAAGACTACACGGATGTCCCGCCGTAGATCGAACGGCGTTGGATTTGAATGGGGCAATACCTGAGTAACAGATAGAGAGAATTGCCCGCGGCTCGCATGCGGAAACTCCCCCCACGGCCATGACGAGGTCGAATAGACGCCGACCCTACCTCCCACATCGTCATCCCCGCGCAGGTGTTGGGA
>JAEVZQ010000168.1 GCA_023392135.1 Pseudomonadota bacterium
GCGTGATCGGCGTCGTGCTCGCCGTACCGGTCGCAGTTACGATAAAGATCACTCTGGCGAGTCTCTACGAGCCGGATGAACCCGCCAGTTAGCGGGTAAGCCGACTGCAGGCGCAGAACCTTTTTCCCCCTTCATTGTTGATCGTGCAGCGAGCCACGAGCCCGCTCATAAGTTTAGCGTCATTTCATATCCGAAGTTCGATCGCAGCCGAGGCCGCGACCTCAAACGAGCTTTCAAATCGGGACGCTGGCGCCCGGATTGTTTCATCCGATGTCCATACGCCATCGCACGTTCGACTACCTGCAGCAGCGGCTGGGCGGGGATCTGCCGTTGCGCATCGTGCTCTGGGACGGTGAGGCATTTGATTTCTCTGCGACCCCGTCTGTGACCATTACCCTCGGATCGCGCCGCCTCGTTCGAGCACTGATGGCCGGTAATTTTGTCCGATTGGGGGACGCCTATGTCAGCGGGGAACTGGCCGTCGACGGCAGGGTCGACGACATCATCCGTGTCGGCATCGAGCTGTCGGAGCGCATCGGCAAGACGCCGCTCTTCAGTCGTCTGGCACGGGCGCTTGCCTACGTTCCGGGCCGCCATAGCCGCCGCCGTGACGCGGCGGCAATCCGCCATCACTACGATGTGTCCAACGACTTCTACCGCCTCTGGCTGGACCGCAACCTGATCTATTCCTGCGCTTATTTCAAAACGGGGTCGGAGGACCTCGATACGGCTCAGGGACAGAAGCTGGAGCATATCTGCCGCAAGCTGCTGCTCAAGCCTGGTCAGCGGCTGCTAGACATCGGTTGCGGGTGGGGAGGTCTTCTGAGCTGGGCTGCAACGCATCATGGTGTCCAAGGCCTCGGTGTCACGCTGAGCGAGCAGCAGTTCTCATTGGCCCGAAAGCGCATCGCCGAGGCAGGATTGGCAAACAGCGTCGAAATACGTCTTCAGGACTATCGCGATATTCCCGGTCGCGACGCGTTCGACAAGGTGGTCTCCGTCGGAATGTACGAGCACGTAGGGCTCGTTAACCTCCCGCTCTATTTCGCTCACATCGTCCGGCTTCTGAAACCGGGGGGCGCCGTTCTTAACCATGGTATTACGCTGGGTAGCGCGGACGGTCGCGCAAAAGGCCCACCCGGCGGTGAGTTCATCGAAAGCCATGTCTTTCCAGGAGGTGAGCTGCCGCATCTTTCTCGCGTGGTCAGAGAGGTTGCAGCGAGCGGATTGGAACTCGTCGACGCCGAGGATTTGCGTCCGCATTACGCGTTAACCTTAAAGCACTGGGTTCGGCGCCTCGAAGCGCGCGCTGCCGAGGCAACATTTGTGACGAGCCCGGAACATTACCGCATCTGGCGCATTTACATGGCTGCCATGGCTTTCGCCTTTGACCGCGGCTGGCTGTCGATTGCACAGGTCGTCGCCCTGAAACCGCAGCCAGGCGCAATGGCAAATCGGCCGTGGACCCGCGAGTACCAATATGATGGCAACTTGAATCCTCCGTCGGCTGGCAGTCTGGAGTGGTGAGATGAGGCAGACAGGGACGGTTGGGCAGCCGCTGACGCACGCATCCGTGATGCAAAGGCCGGTCACGGCAGAAGCGGCGAACCCCAATCTGTTCACCAGGGCCGTTTACCGGCTGGACGCGTTGATCCGTAACCGACATGGCGTATTCGAGTATTCCAGCCATCCCGATTGCATATTCCGAATGCATATCGAGAAACTGGACAGGAGCATCAGGCTGCTGGATGGAACCTGCCTTGCAGCAGGTAACCGGATTGCCACCCTCCATGTCTGGAATGAGCAGATCCCGCCGTTTCCAAAGACAGGCCCAGATATGAAATGGGCGCGCTCGCTAGCCCGGAAGCTCGGTTTCTCCATGCGCGAGCTGGCCCGCTATCTGGAAAGCCGGCCGGATTTGACTGATATCGAAGCCGTTTGGGCTGAAATGGCTCTCGGCCCGCCGGAGCAGACGCCCACTATCATCCAGCTTTCTGGCCGGTACGGCTTCGAGCCCGTGGTGCGCGAGCCGGTCGGGCGGCCTGCCGGAGCCCTGCACAGAATGGGAGAGAACGTTCTGATCACCATGCTTGTACTTGCCAGAAACCCGGCTGCCTGGGGCTGGGACGATCTCGCCAGGGACAGAGCCGAGGTGGTCATCTCCCGGTCGAAGTTGAGAAGGTTGCACGGGGCGTGCGACTGACTGACCAGCTTGAACCGGAGGAAGCCGATCGTCGAAACTATTCGGCCGGGCCGACGTTCTCAGTCGTCAGTCTCGATAAAGCGAAGGCCGGCGGTCCGGTCCACAGCAAGCGGGCCGGCACATGCTCCATCTGGTCCTGTCAAATGCCTGCCTCGCTGCAGCTATCCTCGGTTGCGTCTACTTGGTGATGTCGGCGATGCTTGTGCGCCGGTTCGCAGCCCAAGGGAAGAAATCGGTAGCTCGTCCGGTTCCGGTTTCAATTTTGAAACCGTTGCACGGGGTTCAGCCGCGGCTTTTCGAGCTGTTATCTTCCTTCTGCCGCCAAGCGTACCCGGCGCCCGTCGAGATCGTCTGCGGCGCAGCCAGCAGCAACGATCCGGCGGCCACCGTTACCAAGCGTATCGGAGAAGCCTACCCGGCGTGTAAAGTCCGGTTTTTAGTCTCTGCAAGGAGCTACGGGAGCAACGGAAAGGTTTCGAACCTCATCGCCCTGTCCAAGCAGGCGAGACACGACGTGCTGGTCATCTCCGATTGCGACATGGAGGTCGGGCCGGACTATCTGTCGCGCATTGTCGGTGAGCTGGAGCGCCCACGGGTCGGCGCCGTCTCCTGTCTTTATCACGGCATTGCAGGACCACAACTCTGGTCCCAGCTTTCGGCCCTGGCCATCAATATGCATTTCCTGCCGAATGTTGTGGTCGCCCTTACCTACGGGCTGGCTGAGCCCTGCTTCGGTTCGACAATCGCCTTGAAGCGTAGAACACTCGACGAAATTGGAGGCTTTGAGAGTTTCGCTGATTTTCTGGCTGACGATTACGCTATCGGGTCTGCGGTGCGCGAGCGAGGCCTCAAGGTGGCAATCCCTCCCTTGACAATTGGCCATCACTGCAATGAGCGAAGCCTGCGTGACTTGTTTTTTCACGAGGTCCGCTGGGCCCGCACGGTTCGGATCATAGATCCGGTCGGATACGCCGGAGCCTTCGTCGCCCATCCGCTTCCGCTGGCGATGCTCGGCATCTTCTCCGATGCGAGTGCTGCTTCGATGTTGATCGTTGCCGCGATCATCTGCCGGCTATTCCTCTGCTTCAGCGTCGAGCAGGCTTTCGGATTGCCGCGCCAGCGCTACTGGCTGCTTCCGGTGCGTGATCTGCTATCGTTCGCGGTATTCGTTTGGGGCTGCTTTGGCGCAACGGTGCGCTGGAAGGGCGCCGAGTACCAGGTGCGTTCCGATGGCACGCTGGTCCCGAACAGGAGCGGATCAGAACCTTGATCGGCGCTTTCGGCTCGATTAACGCGATTGAAACATTTACCTCGAGCACAGCCGAAGGCTCGGTGCTCCGTCCTCCTTGAAACGAATGCTGGGCCGGCACGTTCAGTGCTAGCGGGATGCAGTGGCATTCCGCTGGTCGAGACTGGCAGATCGCACGTCCTGCGAATCCACCGGACTGGAAATGGCATGAGACTTGTGCTTGCTCAGCCCCGCGGCTTTTGCGCGGGGGTCATACGTGCTATCGAGATCGTCAACAAAGCGCTCGAGAAATACGGCCCTCCCGTCTACGTCCGTCACGAGATCGTACATAACCGGCATGTCGTCGAGAGCCTGCAGGCAAAGGGCGTCTGCTTCGTCGAGGAATTGAGCGAGATTCCTGACGGAGCCGTTACAATTTTTAGCGCGCATGGAATTTCACGTGACGTCGAGGAAGAGGCGCGGGCGCGTGGACTGCCGACAATCGATGCCGTTTGCCCTCTCGTCAAGAAGGTGCACAACCAGGGCCGACATTACGTTGCTAACGGCCGCACCCTGATCCTTATCGGGCATGCTGGTCATCCCGAGGTAATCGGAACGCTTGGTCAGATCGACGGTCCACGGTATCTCGTGCAAACGGAAGCCGACGTCGGGGCGCTGCCCATATCGCCGGAGGCGCCGGTCGCCTATGTGACGCAAACGACGCTCAGCGTCGACGATACCAGCAATATCATCGCGGCGCTGAAATGCCGGTTCTACGACATCGTCGGGCCCGAGACCCGCGACATATGTTACGCAACGCAGAACCGACAGACCGCTGTGCGGGAGCTCGCTCAAATTGCTGATGTCATTCTGGTGGTGGGCGCGCGTAACAGCTCCAATTCCAATCGCCTCCGCGAAATCGGCGAGGAATGCGGCGTGCGGAGCTACCTTATAGCCGACGGTGCCGAGCTCAGGCCGGAGTGGCTCGAAGGCGCCGAGGTGGTCGGATTGACAGCAGGCGCGTCAGCGCCCGAAGTGCTGGTCGATAGTGTGATCGACAGGTTGAGGACGATCGCTTCCCTCGATGTGTCCACTTTGCCGGGCGTGGAGGAGAACATCACCTTTCGCCTTCCCGTTCAGCTTGCGCGCGACGTCGCCCGCAGCACCGCTGGAATGTGAGACTCCGCTATGGGCATCCCCGCGCGACAACTGATAAAGGTCGGCAGCTATATCGCGCGACAGCATCTGGCCGGACGCAAGCGCTATCCGTTGGTGCTCATGCTCGAGCCGCTCTACCGGTGCAATCTCGCCTGCGCAGGATGCGGAAAAATCGATTATCCCGAGCCCATACTGAATCAGCGTCTATCCGTGGAGGATTGCCTTGGTGCAGCCGATGAATGCGGTGCTCCCGTCGCCGTAATCGCAGGTGGCGAGCCCTTGCTGCACAAGGAGCTGCCGCAGGTCGTCGACGGCATTCTGAACAAGGGCAAGATCGTCATCGTTTGCACGAACGGGTTGCTGCTCGAAAAGCAACTCGCCAGATTCACCCCCGACCCCTGCTTCACCTGGTCCGTGCACCTCGACGGGGATGAGGAAATGCACGATCGATCGGTGTGCCAGAAGGGCGTTTACGCCCGCGCCGTTGCGGCGATCAGAGCCGCCAAGGCGAAGGGCTTCCGGGTGACGATCAACGCGACCTTTTTCAAGGGGACCGATCCCGCGCGTGTCGCGAGGTTCTTCGACGATGTGACGGCGCTCGGCATCGATGGCATCACTATGTCGCCGGGCTATGCTTATGAGCGCGCGCCCGACCAGCAGCATTTTTTGACCCGAACCGCCACGAAGGAGCTGTTCCGCTCGATCTTCAGGCATGGTGAAGGTGGCCGCCGCTGGAGTTTCAATCAGTCGAGCCTCTTTCTCGATTTCCTCGCCGGCAACCAGGAATACCGGTGCACGCCCTGGGGTAATCCAACCCGCACCGTTTTTGGCTGGCAGCGCCCCTGTTACCTTCTCGGCGAGGGGTATGCGAAGACCTTCAAGGAGCTGATGGAAAATACGAATTGGGATGACTACGGCACCGGCAATTACGAAAAATGCGCTGATTGCATGGTACACAGCGGATACGAGGCCAGCGCCGTAGCCGATGCCGTCCGCCATCCGCTCAAGGCGATGATGGTGTCGGCAGGCGGCGTGCGCACCGAGGGCCCGATGGCGCCGGAGATCAGCCTCATCGGGCAGCGGCCGGCGCGCTTCGTCTTCTCGCGCCACGTCGCGCAGAAGATGTCAGAGATTCGAGAGGCCGAAGCCCGCACCGAGCACCATTCGAGCACGGCGGAGCGCGCGTAGCGCCCTGACCCAACCAGCCGCGCAAAGCGCCAAGTCGGGCAAATCGTTTGGGTTACGAAAAAGGCTACGGGCAACCTTCCACATATTCGTGCGGCCGTCAGCGCCGAGGCCGGTGAGCGCAGCGGCGGGCACCCGGTAATGGGCCGGGTCGCAGACCACTCTCAGCGCAGCAAATCCGACGCCGAGCTCGGCTGCGAGCAGAGCGGCCTCCCAGGATTCCATATCGACGACATGCGCGCCGGTGGCTGAACGCAATGCCTGCTTTTCACCCGGCGTGCATCGGGGCTCTTCCACTGCCGCTATGTTGCCGCTGACCACATCGGGAATGTCCGCGGATAGCCTCGAGCTGAGTCGACTCCTCAGCGCTGCATCAGCCGTCAGCCGCTAGCTGCCGCGAAAAATCTGCTGCGCCCCCACGCCCCGGCCTGGGGCGAGTTCAGGGGAGAGCCCG
>JAEVZQ010000320.1 GCA_023392135.1 Pseudomonadota bacterium
TCCTTGAACGGCTCGTAGAAGGCTTCCTTGAACCCCGGTCCATAGGGACCGCCGGGATCGCGTATGAAAATCCGCTTTTCTTGTGCGGATGCCTGCTTCCAGTATGTCGGCGCGAGGATGACTGCCGCGCCGCCGGCCAAAACGTGGCGCCGCGAAAGATCGAGTTTGCCGAACCGCTTCGGCCGCTTGTCCTTGGCCATTTGTTGTCCTCCCTTGGATGGCTTCGTTGATTGTGGCCGTGCAATAACCAGGAGCCTATGGCGAGGCCCTCCGTAGCTTCCGTGACTCCGTCCGCCTCGTCAAGGATTTGCGAAAGCGCTTACAGAAATACTGCGCCTTCTCATTCAGCCTTCCGCTTCGCGCGTTCGGCGAAGAACTTGCGCATTTCCGCCTGTGGCTCCCCAGAGGCATAAGCCTCGGCCTGGATGGCCCCGCCCTGGGCAAAGGCATCATCGAAGGCCGGCTGCGTCATCTCACGGAACCACTTCTTCGTCAGCCGCAAGGCCGTGGGCGGCTTGCTGGCCAAATGCACGGCGATCTCACGCGCCTTCGGCATGACTTCCGCCGGGGTGCTGACGAGATGATGGATCAGCCCGATCGATCTTGCTTCTTCAGCCTCCATGATGCGGCCCATGAGCGTCAGCTCAGTCGCCCGCGTCAACCCGATCCGGTGGTACATCAACATCGGTCCGAGCACGCTCGGAATGCCGGAGTTGATTTCGGGCTGCCCCATGCGCGAGCCTGGATGCCCCACTCTGACATCGGTGAGCATGACGGCCTGAAACGCCGAACCCGCGGCGACACCATTGAGGGCGGCGATAAGCGGTTTTTCCAGCTTTCGAAAACTCTCGTAGAAATCGCGCCAGGAATAGAACCACTGCGAACCATGCTCGCCTGACGTGAATTTTTCTGTCTCGTCGAGATCCTGTCCGGCGGAAAATGCGCGATCGCCGGCTCCCGTCAGTATGACGGCACGCACCGCAGCATCGTCATTCCAGGCGTCGAGAATCCTTTGTAGATCCTCACGCATGGGTGTGTCCCACGCATTCAGCTTTTCCGGTTTATTCAGCGTGATGGTGCCGATGCCATCGGCGATCTCGGTCAAAACCGCATTTCCCATATGTGTCGCGCCTTCATGCTGCTTTCACGGACCTCAGTCAGAGTGGGGCACTTATCGATGCCATCTGTCAACCGCGCTCTCAGGTCGGCAGTAGTTGTCCGCTATTAGACTTTACGGCCGCCTCCATGACGAGTGCGGCGGCAGCAAGATCTGCGAGCGCCACGCCCTGGAACGTGAAAACAGCGCGTTCTTCATTATTCTTCCTGCCCAGTGACGGTTCGGTCAGCATGTCGAGCAGGTCGGCAGAATACGGCCCCTCAGGGATGAGCTTTCGATAGCTCTTTGACGCCTCCGCCTGAGCCCTGTCGTCAACCAGCCGGTAATCGATCCTGTCGAACCCCTCAGCCGACCAGGAGCGGCCGAGGTCGACGAGAGAGCTGAACGAGCCGGGCGAGAGCCAGTCAGCTTTGAGGAATGGAATGAGCTGGGGATCACCGGGCACGCTGCTGATCACGATATCCTGACCACCAACGACCTGCATTGGGTCTTCAGCGACGACGGCGTCAAGCCCCATCGCTCGTGCCCGCTCGGCCAGTGTTTCAGCTGACGACCGTCGGCGACTGTAGGCCGTAACGCGCACGAGTGGAAATGCCTCGGCGAGGATGGTCAGGTGCGACCTGGCTTGTGCACCGCAGCCGATAAAGCCGATGGCGTGGGCGTCGCGGCGAGCGTATCGCCGGGCTGCGACAAGGCTCAGGGCGGCCGTGCGCATTTCCGTCACCCATGTGGCGTCCATGACAGCAACCGGCATACCCGTCCCGCCATCATTGAGCACAATGACCCCGCCGATGTGCGGGAGCCCCCGCTCAGCGTTCGCTGGCGAGAGGCCGACAATCTTGGTTGCGGCAAAAATCGGCGCGGGTGGCGCCACTCCGACCGCCATGGTGCTCTGGAACAGCCGGCCATCCGGGCACGTCATCGTCGTCTTTGGAAAGTTCCGCGCATGCCCTGCGGCACACGCCCGGACCGTCGCCTCGATTTCGTTCGCCAGCTCCTCGCCGGAAATCGCAAGTCCCTCGATGTCGGCGCGAGACAGATACCGGATCTGGATTGGATCGTGGGCCATGATGGGCATTTTAGGTTCGGTGCCATTCCATTGTTTACGGCTGGGCCGCTTGCGTGGAAGAAAGGCGTAATCCGTGGCAACCAACGTCTTCGGTATTCGAGGAGAAGTCCATGAACAACATGCCAGAGGGTTTGCCATCCATCGAGACCGATCGCACTCCGCGACCAATCCACCCCGGAACCCGCATCGGCCACGTCCATCTCAAGGTGGCCGATATCGATCGAGCCCTCGATTTCTACTGTGGTGTGCTTGGGTTCGAGCTCAAGCAACGCTACGGCAGGCAAGCCGCATTCGTCGCCGCCGGTGGCTACCATCATCACATCGGCCTGAATACGTGGGGGAGCAAAGGCGGGTCTCCTCCGCCACAGGGCACGACGGGCCTTTATCACCTGGCCATTCTCTATCCGACGCGCAGCGCCCTCGCAGATGCGTTGAAACGACTGATCGAGGCGGGGATGCCCCTCGAGGGTGCCAGCGACCACGGCGTCAGCCAGGCGCTCTATGTTCGTGATCCGGACGGCAATGGCGTCGAGCTGTATTGGGATCGACCTGAGGCTGAGTGGCCGCGCACACCCTCAGGTGAGCTTGCAATGGGGACGGAGAGGCTCGACCTGGATGATCTGCTGGGCCAGGCCGGGTAGCAGGCCAGCGTCCCCGGTGACCTCCGGTCGTCATCAGCATCGCTCGTACGGCTTTCAATTTCGCGACGCATACCCCGTTCAATTCCGCGTGCCGCGAAGGAAGTAGGCCTGCATGGTGCCTTTGCCGGCCACCTGGATGATGCCGCGTGACTCGAAATCGAACGTATCGCGCAACCGCTGACAAAGTGCCTCCGTGACGTTGATCTCGTTGGCAACGCCATGGGATTCCATCCGGCTCGCCGTGTTCACAGTGTCGCCCCAGACATCATAGATGAACCTGTGCGTGCCGATGATGCCGGCAACCACAGGCCCTGTGTCGATGCCGATGCGAAGCTGAATGGGCAGGCCCAATACCTCGCTGGTGCTGCGAGATACCTCGAGCATTCTGAGCGCCATGTGGGCGACCGTAGCCGCATGATCAGAGTTATGGCCCGTAAGGCCACCGGCAACCATATAGGCATCGCCGATCGTCTTGATCTTTTCGAGACCAAACTCCAGTGAGAGCTGGTCGAATTCCGAAAACAGCATATTCAGCAACTTCACCAGACGCGTTGCGGAAAGTCGCGCGGAAAGGCCGGTGAACCCCACCAGATCGGCAAAAAGTATGGTCGAGTCCGGGATATGGTCAGCAATGATCGTCTCGCCCAGATTGAGCCGTGAAACGATCGGCATCGGCAGTATGTTGAGAAGAAGTGCCTCCGATTTCTCTTTCTCAACTTTTAACTGCTCCATAAACATCTTTTCACGCTCGCGGAGCCGCCTCTTCTCGATGCAGGCATTGATGCGTGCTTTGAGTAAAACGGGATTGAAGGGCTTGGGCATGTAATCCTCGGCCCCGGCCTCGATGCAGCGAGCCACACTGTCGATCTGATCGAGGGCCGAAATCATGATGACCGGAATATCGCGGTGGGTAATACTGTTCTTGAGCAGCGCCAATACATCGAAACCACTTAGTCCCGGCATCAGCAGGTCGAGCAGAATAAGCTCGAAGCTCTCTCGCTCGACCAGCGACAGGGCCTCCTCCCCACTTGGAGCGGTGGTCACCACGTGCCCCTCGCGCGTGAGCCGGCGCACGAGTAGGTCCCGGTTGGATTCATGATCGTCGACGACGAGGATGCGGCATGCGCGCGCGATTTCACCGTCGGCAACATCCGCTGCCGAATTCGCGATCATGCTCAATGCAGGGCTCGACGCGATCATATCGACCGAACTGGACTGCGGAGCGGTTTCACCGCTGGTGCCCAGGGTTTCGGTCAGGCCTTCGATCCGGGTCAAAAGGCGCCTGGATTCGTTCAAGAGATTTCGGAGATCCTGAGCGAAAGCGTCGGGCGGCTCCTCCTCGATGAGCATTTCCGCATAGCCTTTTATGGCATTGAGGGGCGTCCGAAGATCGTGCCTCAGCTTGCTCAGCTCCACGTTCGGACCATTATCCTGGTTCGTTATCAGCTTTACGATTTCCTGAAGCGAAACCGCCGCCCGACGCAACCGCGCAATATCCGCCGCGAGGTGACCGAGGCTGTTGGCGGAAATGTCCTCCTCGAGAATATCGATGTAGCCGATAATGGCCGCAACCGGGCCGCTGAACTCTTGTCTGACGTACGAGCCCAGGGCCGGACCGAGTCCGGAATCGAGTGCAGGCTGAGAAGCCGACGTTTCCATGATGCCAACTCGGGCGTAAAATCCCGGCTCAGGTTTGATTGCGCGCGATCAATGCCCCGATCTTATCCAGCAGCCTTGGAAGCTCGATCGGCTTGGTATCGTAATCGTCGCAACCAGCCTCCAGCGCCCGTTCCCGATCGCCGGCCATGGCGTGCGCCGTCAGCGCAATAACCGGGATCGAGCGGGTCGCCTCACCAGACTTGACGCGGCGGGTCGCCTCCCAGCCGTCCAGAACCGGCAGGCTCATGTCCATGAGGATCAGGTCGGGGCATTCACTAGTAGCCATCCGTACAGCCTGCTCGCCGTCTTCGGCCATCACGACATCGTAGCCTTTGCGGAGTAACCGGCGGGAGAGCATATCCCGGTTTGTTTCATTGTCCTCGACGAGAAGAATTTTTGGCATTCGCATGACTCCCCTGCTCCGCCGCTAGGCCGGTACCCTTGATGAGCTTTCTTTTCCCTCGCCCCCATGTCCCTGGCCGTTTCTCTCCAGACACTTGCGAATGGCTACTGCCAGTTCGACCCGAGATGTTCCATGCTTGGCCAGAATGCGCTGCGTGGAGCCGGTCAGAGCGTCCATCTCTTCTCGAGTGAGCTCCTTGGCCGTCAGCACGACGACCGGGATGCTCTGAAATTCCTGGCGCTTCTGCAGTTCCTTGAGAAACTCGAAACCGTCCATGACGGGCATCATGAGATCGAGAAGGATGAGCGCAGGTTTCGGATGGCTTTCGAGCCAGCGCAGACCTTCCTGACCGTTATCTGCTTCCGCCACATCGAGCCCAAGCCGCCCCAGCACGCGGCGGGTCGATTCGCGGCTATCCGGATCATCCTCTACCAGAAGGACAGGCACTTGCGCGCCGACCGGCACATAGCGGCGCAACATCGATTTCAGAGCCTCGCGATCGACAGGTTTCGTCAGGAAGTCCGACGCCCCGAGCGAGAATGCCATTCCGCGCTCTTTCAGGACCGTGATCATGATGACCGGAATGTCTCGCAACCCGGAATCTGCCTTGAGCGCACCAAGTACCGACCAGCCATCCATGTGGGGCATCAGAACATCGAGCGTGATGACCGCCGGCCTATGGGTACGTGCCTGATCGATGGCTTCCTTGCCCGTTCGCGCCTCGACGACGCGGTAGCCCTCTTTTGCCAGGGATCTGCTCAAAAGCCGGAGGGCCGCAGGATCATCATCGACGACGAGTATAAGCGGCGCGCCATGAACAAGACGCTGTGCGCTCTCGTCATCTGCCGCTGGCAGGGAGCTCTCGTCCGTCCTGCGGCTCGGCAGGGTGATAGTGAACTTCGAGCCCTTTCCAGGAGTGCTCTCCACGGAGATGTCGCCGCCCAGCATCACGCAGAAGTGCTTCGTAATAGCGAGACCCAGGCCCGTCCCACCGAATCGCTTTGTTGTCGTCGTGTCGGCTTGCGTGAAGGACTGGAACAGCTTCTTCATCTGATCCGGCCTCATGCCAATGCCGGTGTCGGTGACCTCGAAGCTCAGGTTGGAGCCGGTCGGCCTCTCGTCGCGCCAGATCCTGAGTGTTATGGCTCCGTCATTGGTGAACTTGGCGCTATTGCTGAGAAGGTTGAGGAGGCTTTGCTTCACCTTCGTCAAATCTGATCGCAATAGCCCGATATCTGGCGGGCAGATGACCTTGAGCTTGTTGTTGTTCTTGCTGACGAGCGGTCGGACGATGGACTGTACCTCTCGAACCAGGGCCGCAACGTCGATATCCTCGACGTAGACATCCATTCGACCGGCCTCGATTTTTGAAAGATCGAGAATGTCATTGATTATTCCGAGCAGGTGCCGGCCCGCCGCCTCGATCCTTTCAATATCGGGGAGAAAAGTGTCGAGCCCCTGGTCGCGTGCATCCTCTTTCAGGATTTCGCTATACCCGATGATCGCATTCAGCGGTGTGCGCAGCTCATGGCTCATATTGGCAAGGAACGTGCTCTTGGTGCGGCTCGCCTCGTCGGCCTGATCACGCGCGACTTCCAACCGCGCAACGAGATCGGCGAGCTCGATCTCACGATGCTTGAGCGCACTGATATCGGCGAGTGTCGTAACCACCCCGTCTTCCTGTGTGCGCCGCGAGCCGACGCGGAGCCAGGTCCCATCGGCGAGCTGGAGTTCCTCGTCGCTGAGCCCGGCCCGGTGCGATTTCAGCTTCGTGGCAACCCACGCCTCCGTGTCGCCGTCCTCGGCGCGCCGCTCAGCCGCGTCACGCAGCAGCATCTCGAACTTCATTCCAAGCACGAGCGGCTTTGCCAGCTTGAGGAACTCCGAGCACCGGTCATTGAACGCGATCAGGCGGTCCTCTGCGTCCCAAAGCGCGAAGCCGTCTGAAATACTC
>JAEVZQ010000350.1 GCA_023392135.1 Pseudomonadota bacterium
ATCCCTCGTTCCCGCTCAACCTGGCCAGGAAATCCGCGCTGGCTGATTTGCCGTAGAACTCTTGCTGGAGATGGGAGCGTGCAACGATGTGTCCTTGCCCATCGAGCACACCGGCGAACCAGCCATCCGGGATGTATGTCTCCTCGAGCACTTTTCGGATAGCGTCCTCCTCTGGCTCGAAGGACAGAACATAGCGGACCTCTCCGTCCACAAATACCGGGACGCGCACGACGAACAGCAGCTGATTCGAGACTGCACCGACGAAAAGATCCCCGACCGCGGGCTTGCCGGTTTCGATCACCTCACGCAGGCTGGTCATGTCCTCTGTCAGTGGCAGACCGATGTCGCGAGGCAGCCGCGTGTTGATGAGCTGCTGTCCCGTCCGGTCTATGAGAATGATGTGCCCCCGCGCCTTGGTGACCGCATCCCTGACCAGATCTCCGAATGCGTCGAGATCCCCGGTTGTAAGGAAGCGGGATGCCGCAAGGACCTGGGCCGTATCCTGGAATCCCCTGAGCTCACGATCGACCGCATTGGCCAGCGTCGCGGTATACCGGCTCATGCGATTGAGCTGATCGGCTCGTTGCTGGGCGACGTATTGCGTCAAGCCGAAGATTCCGAGCAGAAGAAGAGGCAGGATGGAGGCGAGTGTCACCATCCCGAGCAAAACGGAGATCGAGTAATCCCGTCCGTTGTGCTTGATCAATCGCTGCAGCGTACTCATGCCTGCGACCGCAATAGTCCGGGACGGCCGCAAAGGCCCCCTCCACTTCTCATTATTATTGGTGGGCAATATTTGGCTAAGCCCACGAAAGAAGGCAACTTTGTTGAGGCGAAAAGTTTTGCGGCAGAGCAGCGCAAGTCGACGCTGCGGCGGAAGAAGCGAGCACTCTCATCGGGCTTAGCCCGTGTATATCGGACCCATCCCGCCCGTTTACCGCCTATCAGGCGCACCATTTCGAGGCGCATGTACAGTTCCGATCTGCTACGACTCCAGTATCGCCGCCGGGCAGATGCTGATCAAGCCGCAGGGTTGAATGACGCAGAAGGGTCATTCAGGACCGACCCGGATGGCGAGCATGCGAGGCAAATTGTTTATTTGAACTTAACGATTCAGACGCCTCAGTGCCGGTTCACGTGAAACGCTCCTCAGCGGCTGATTGGGAAAGCTTATCAAGGCGTCGAGCAGAATTCACCGGAGCCAGTTCTGCCACATCCACCATGCCAGCAGGAACAGCAGCGAGCCGACAAGGGCCGAAGCCACGTCGCGTAGAGAGATAGACACTTCCCCGAGTGCGGGCAGAAGATTGAAGGCCCAGAAGAGAAAGCCCCCCACAAGTGCGCCCACCAGGCCAATGGCAAGATTTGTCCAAAGGCCAAAGCCCGCACGCTGCCGCTTTACAAGTATTCCGGCCAATGTTCCGCCTATCAGGCCCATGATCAGCCACACGATGATCTGTGAAAGAGTAATGGGCATCATGCCTCCTGCTGCAGAGCAGCGCTTCTGAAGATTAGCACTCAACGGCAACTCGCGCGACCAGACTGCGCTTCGCACCGTTCACGAATTCGAAACCTCAGCTCATCTCCAGGCATGGTTTCGGCGAATGGATCGGCTGGACTCCTTGCTCGTTTGGCGTATGTTCCGTATTCAGCATACTCGGAGGGAGCATAATGGGGGACGATGTCGGTCGCGCCATATCGGCCATTTACGATGCCGTTCTATCCGACGAGCATTGGCCTGCGGCGCTGGATGGTTTCGCACGCGAGATCGGGTCTGTTGGAGCGATCCTTGTCGCGGTCGACAAGGTCGGTCTGCCCTTCACGATCCTCCAGGCCACCAGCAACTACCCGGTCGAGGACGTCCACGAGTATTTCGACAAGCTCGGGCACTATGACGAGCCGGTGATGACGACCCGGTTTGCAGTTACGCCCCGGTTCCAGCTTCTCCGCGATGAAGACGTCTGGGGAGACATCTCAAAGCTTGAGGATCGCCCTGATTACAAATGGGTGCGCGAGAGAATAGGTGCCAACCGGCGGGCCGGAGTTCGCCTGTCCGCCGATAAAGGGTGGATGGATCTCGTTGCGCTGCAGTTCGCCGAGCGGGATTGGAGTCTGGTCCCCCAGACCATGACGGCCAGGCTGGGGCAGCTCGTCCCCCACCTTGCCAAGGCCGTCGAGGTGAACCGTACGTTCACGCTCCTGCGAGAGAGCCACCGCGCCGTGATGAGCGCGCTCGACTACGTTCGGATCGGGATCGCGATTGTCGCACGCAATGGAGCGCTTATCGTTGGCAACCGGGAGCTCCGCCGCATTCTCGATCTGAAAGACGGCGTTGGGCTGTCGAGGACCGGGCGGTTGGAATGCGCAAGGGCGAGCCTATCCGGCGAGCTCGCGTCTGCTATCACTGAAACGTCCGCTACCTCTGCGGGCGACGGGGAAGCGAGCGAGCGCCTGCTTCTGCTGGAGCGCCGGAGCGGGAAACGTCCTTTCCTCGTCGAGGTCGCA
>JAEVZQ010000358.1 GCA_023392135.1 Pseudomonadota bacterium
GTCAGCGGGGCGCGTGAGGCGCGAATGCAGGCAGCGAGCGCCTTGAGGTCACCTTTCGTCTGCTCGGCAAACGCGCGGAACGTTCGTGCCGTCGGGTTTGTGACCTGATCGATGCTTTCGGCCTCGAGCGCGTGGGCGATGGGGCCGGTGCCGGCCACGCCGCGGACCATGTTGATTCCAAGACCACCGAAGATGCAGCTCCTGACCCGGTCCGGATGAGCCAGCGCCAGAAAGGCCGCGATCCGCGCACCCATCGAGTAGCCCATGACGTCTGCACGCTGGATGCCCAGATGATCGAGCAGATGGCGGGCATCCTCCGCCATCAGAGGTGCGCCATAGTCTGCCACGCCGTAGAGCTTCTGGCTCTTCCCGTGCCCGCGGTTGTCGATGGAGATGACCCGGAAGCCGTTGGATGTCAGGAAGCGCACCCAGCCCGTATCCACCCAGTTCACACCGGTGTTGGAGGCAAAGCCGTGAATGAGGAGGATCGGATCCCCGGCTCCTTCATCCAGGTATGCGATCTCGACACCATCCGACTGGAAGACCTGCACGGCAGACCTCGCTGATTTGTTCTCGATTGCGACAGAGGCTTCCCTACCATTTCGCTGGTTGGACGGGTATGGTCCCGACGGCTAGTTCCAAGTTCATCACACTAGCTGGTAACCAGAGGTGCAAGGGCAAGCCGGATGGCCGACAAAATCGTCCCCCATTTTGCGAACGACAAGGGCGTCGAGAAGATTTTCATCGGCGTCAAGGAGTTCAACTGCATGGGCGCGCGTCCGCCCTTCGATCATCCGCACGTCTTCCTGGACATGGGTGCGGACCATCAGGTGATCTGCCCTTACTGCTCGACGCTGTACGTCTATGACCCGCGCATCAGGGCGGACGATTCGGACCCGCCGGGCTGCCTCGTTCCGTCGGCACCGGCCGTCTGAGCCGGCCGCTCTCGTGTCAGGCGATCGGCCCATTGTGATCGCCGGCGCCGGCATCGGCGGCCTGACCCTCGCCATTGCTCTGGCGCGGCAGGGATTGCCGAGCCGGGTGCTCGAGCGTCGGAGTGAGCTGGCGGAGGCCGGTGCTGGCATACAAATCGGCCCAAATGCCGTTGGCGTCCTTTCCCGGGCGGGGGTCGCCGAACGGCTGGAGCCGTCCGTTGGAAAGCCGGAGTGCCTGCGGGTCCATGACGGCGGATCGGGCCAGTGCCTGGCTGAGCTGCCGCTTGGCGACTGGATCGCGAAGCGCCACCAGGCGCCGTACTGGGTTGCACATCGCGCCGATCTGCATGCGGCGCTGCTCGCGACCGCCACCGCGCTTCCGCTCATCGAGATCACAACCGCATGCGAAGTCGTTGCTTTTGCGCCGAAGGCTGGCGGCGTCGAAGTACGAACCGCCGATGGAAGCCGGTACCACGGCGCCCTCCTCGTCGGCGCGGACGGAATCTGGTCCGGGATCCGGAAGCAGCTCCGGCCGGATTTCCGCCTCACCTACTCCGGCAAGACGGCATCGCGTGCCGTCGTCGACCGGGCCGATGCCCCTGCGCCGTTCCGGAAGATGGCGACTGGCGTGTGGCTCTCGCCGGCCGGGCACGTGGTCCACTATCCCGTTCGCGGTGGGCATGAGATCGCGCTCGTCGTGATCCTGAAGGAAGGCTGGCCAGGCGAAGGGTGGGGACTGCCCGTCGATCAGCGCCAACTGATCGGCAGGCTGGGAGCATTTTCCGACAGGCTCACCGCTTTTCTCTCATCCGCGGACGACTGGCGGCGCTGGCCGCTTTACGACCCCGAGCCGCTGCCGCGCTGGTCGCAGGGGATCGTTACGCTGCTTGGAGATGCGGCACACCCCGTGCTGCCATTTCTCGCCCAGGGCGGCGCACTGGCCATTGAGGACGCGGAAACCTTGGCTGCCGCGATCAGGATGTGGCGCTCCGAACCGGCGGTAGCCATCGATCGCTACGAACGCGCACGCCGCCCGCGTGCGATCCGCATGCAAGCCGCCTCACGGCGTAACGGCCTGATCTACCACCTGCCCAAGCCTGCTTCGCTGGCGCGCGACCTGACGCTCCGCGCCATGCCGGGCCAGAGCCTGATGGCGCTCTACGATTGGGTCTACGGCTGGCGGCCCGAGACGCTCTAGTGGTCCGATTCCGACATTTGCATCCCGCCGCAGCAAACGGGGATCAAATGTCAAATTCGCTCCACTAGCTCTGACCTACTGCCAGAACTCCCGTCGGAACAGGACAAGAACCGTGAACAGCTCCAGGCGGCCGAGCAGCATCGCCGCAGAAAGAGCCCATTTCGCCCCTGCAGGCAGGGTCGCGAAGTTGCCGGCTGGCCCGATGACGTCGCCCAGGCCCGGGCCCACGTTGCCGATCGCGGTAGCCGCGGCACTCAGCGAGGTGACAAAGTCCAGATTCAACCCAGTCAGTATCACCATGACGACCCCGACGGACCCCATGTACATGGCCAGAAAAGCGACCACGGCGAACGGCACGTCCTCGGGAACCCTGCGGCCATTGAAAAGGAGACTGTTGATACGGTGCGGGCTGATCAGCTGCACGAGATAGCCACGTGAAAGCATACTGGCCATCTGCAGCCGATAGATCTTGATGCCGCCAGCCGTCGAGCCCGAGCAGCCGCCCACGAATGTCAAAACAAAGAACATGCCGACGGCGAACGGCCCCCAAAGCATGTAGTCCGTGTTGGCAAAGCCGGTCGTGGTCACGATCGAAGTGACGTTGAAGGCGGTCGCGAGCAATGCATCGAAAAACCCGACGTTGCGCGTAATTGACAGCCATATGGCCAGGACCACGCTGGTAACCACGAGGAACCGAACGAAGCCTCGCACCTGTGCATCATTCCAAATCGCGCCGAAATTGCCGTGCGTGGCCTTGATGAATACGACGAAGGGCATCGCGCCGAGTGCCATGAAAATCGTAGCTGTGACCTCCAATGCTGGTGAGTTGAAGTATCCGAAACTGGTGTCGTGGGTGGAGAAGCCGCCCGTCGATATGGTCGCAAGGGAATGACAGACGGCGTCGAAAAGCGACATGCCGAGCACGAAGAAAAGCAAAGTGCACAGCGCAAGCAGCCCGACGTAGACGATGGTGATAGACGACACGAGCTCGGCAGCGCGCGGCAGGACTTTCTCTGATCTGTCCGAGCTTTCCGTCTGGAAGAGCTGCATTCCGCCGATACGAAGGTAAGGCAGGATGAGGATGGCCATGACGACGATGCCAAGCCCGCCGATGCCCTGCAGCAACGCGCGCCAGAGCAGAACGCCCTGAGGCAGGTGGTCGAGACCGATGATGACCGTGGAACCTGTCGTGGTCAGGCCGGAGATGGCCTCGAAGTAAGCGTCGGTGTAGGTCAGCCCAAGCCCCATGAAGGGCACGGCTGCGAAACCTGCGACAAACACCCAGGACATCGCGGTGAGCAGGAAACCTTCCCGAACACCCAGTCCGGTCGGGCGCTCTCCGTAGCCGACCGAAATCATCAAGCCGCCTGCAAACACCGTGAATCCTGCACAGGTCAGAAAAACGGGCCAGTCGGTCGCGCCGTACAGTGCGGCCACGGCTGCGGTAACCAGCATCGCGGTGGCGAGGACGCATAGCAGAATACCAATGGTGAGGACGATCGGGCGGACCTGGATCATCTGACTTCCAGCCTCGACGCCTAAGTGCGCGCTACCGCCAGAACTCCGGCCGGAACAGTACGAGCACGGTGAATAGCTCCAATCGTCCGAGCAGCATGGCCATGCAGAGCGCCCACTTCGCCACTGCGGGTAGGCCGGCATAGCTACCGGACGGGCCGATGATCTCACCAAGACCGGGGCCGATGGTGCTGACCGAGCTGGTCGCTGCCGAGAGGGCCGTCACGAAGTCGAGTCCGAAGGCGGCCAGCACGACCGTGAACGCGCCGATGGTCGCCATGTAGATCGCGAGAAATGCAATGACCGAAAAGGGCACGTCCTCGGGAAGACGCCGTCCGTTGTAGACG
>JAEVZQ010000386.1 GCA_023392135.1 Pseudomonadota bacterium
ATTCAACTGCGTCGTCATTTGGCACCGACCGGGAACTGCTCACAAGCTTGGCGACCGCAAGTCCAGTTGGGCTCCGCTATTCTCGCCACCGGCCCGTTGCCTTGACGAACAGGTCGGCCCCGCCGACCTGGCCGCCCTTCAGTGACAGCTCCAGGCCCTCGAATGCCGGCGCCTCCGAATAGGTCCGGCAGAGAGGCGAGCCGGGCGCCAGCGGGGCTGTCGCTTCCAACACATCGATCGGCAGCCGCGCAAGGACGCGACCTGAGGTATCTCCGCCGGCCACGATCATCCGGCGTAGCGCATGTGTTTCGATGAGAGCCGCCGCGATCCGGCCGAGAGCATCGCCGAGCGCCTCCTGCGTGCTCTCGAAAGAGACCCCGTTGATCCCGCAGAACTCCTGCAGGTCCCGGATGGCGGGATCGTCTGGAGAAATCGCTGTATAGGCCAGGACATCCTGCCCCCGGGTGAGAGCGTCGTCGAGCGCCGCGATTGCGCGGGCAGCCTCGCCATCGCGCTGGGCAGGATCCGCGATCCGACGCCCATCGAGGCGGAACAGGAAAAAACCCGCTTCGTCGGCGCACCGGATCTGTGCCGCCGTCTCCGGCGAGCAGCTCCCGGATACGACCAATAACCTGTCGACGGGCTGCGGCCGTGGAAGGCGCGGCGGCGACTCCGGAAGCACGCCCGCTCTCCGCCAGTGCGCAACCAGGGCATATTGCAGGCCGGAGGACGATGCAGAGAATAGTCCACTTCCGCGCTCCTCCCAGATCAGCCGGCCGGCCTCGGCCTGGGTCGCATCGTCGATGACGTCGAACAGGACGACGTTCGTGCCGTTTTTGCGGAAGGCATGGAGCTTCGCCTCTGCAGAGCCCGAGGCCAGATCGACGAGATCTATCAGGGCGCTGCTCTTGCCAGTCTGCGCGGCCAGATGGCGCTGCAGGTCGCCCTCGCGCATGGGCGTGACCGGATGGCGCGACATCGTCGGGTGCCGGTCGAGGCTATAGCGTCGACCGTCGGCATTGGCGAACAGATTGCCGAACGCTTGCCAGAGCTTCAACTGGGGCGCGCCGACCACCATGGGCGACCAGGGTTCCGCAGCCCGCGGCAGGGCGATATCGATCGCGGTCCCGATCGAGCCCACCTCCGGCGAGGAGTCGAACGTGGAGCAGACCTTATATTGGGTCAGCGGCGCACCGACACCGAACAGCATGTCGAAAATCGGCGGCAAGTGCTCATGCATCCAAGCCGGCGGCTTGCTGCGGGAGATCCCGGCGATGCCGATGCCACGCCGATCGGAGAACTGCGCGAGGCGCGCTGGCGTCGGCGGCGCCAGGAACAACACGGTCGGCAGGCCGGCGTTGAGCGCCATCACCTCCATCGTGTCCGTCGATCCGGTGAAGTCGTCGCCATAGTAGGCGAGCAGGGGGCCATCCGGCAGACGTGTGCTCATCGGCCGAAGGTCTCGAGTGCTTCGCGCAGCTCCCGCGATTCATGCGCTGCGACGTCCAGCGAGATGCCTGCCACCGCCGCCTCCCACGCCTGGCGGAGCGCGCGGACGCCGGCCGCGATCCCACCGGGATGCGCGGCGATCCCGCCGCCGGCGCAATAAATCAGGTCCGTCGAGCCGAGCGCCTGAAACGTGCTCGGTGCCTGCTTGGCGGACTGGCCGGACGAGAAGACAGGCATGACCGTGCACGGCTTTGCCGGAAACATCGGGGTCAGGCACGCGCGCGCAGAGGCGATAACGCTCTCGTCCGGCTCCCAGAACTTGTTCGACAATCCGTTGACGTGCATGTGGTCAACGCCCGCCAAACGCCAGAGCTTCTGCCAGGCGATATAGGACCATCCGTTCGCTGGCGAGCGGCCGAGGTAGCCCCAGCCGTTCCGGTGGGCATGGATCGGCAGTTGCGCAAGGCGCCGAAGCTCGACGAGCCCGGCGAGGCCGACGGAGTTGAGGCTGACCATGATGCATGTGCCTCCAAGCGCCTCGACCAAATCATGGTGGCGGCGCATCTGATCGAGGTCACCTGTAATGTTGGCGGCATACATGACCTTACGCCCGGTCCGCTGCTCGTGATCGCAGATGGTGCGCATCACCGCACGGATACGCGCATCGAATGGGCAGTGTGGTCCATCCGATTGCAGCTCGTCGTCCTTGATGAAGTCGATCCCGCCAGCGCACAGCTCGCGGACGACGGCCGCCGTCTCCTCTGGTCCGAGGCCCACGGACGGCTTGACGATCGTGCCGATCAGGGGGCCGGTTTCGACCCCGGCTAGGCGCCGCGTGCCCTCGACACCGAATGCGGGCCCCTGGTAGGCCGCCGCGAACGCCTCCGGCAGCACGATGTCCAGCAGCTTCAGCCCGGCGACCTGATGCAATTCGAACAAGTTGCCGGCCACGGTCGCGACGAGGTTCGGCAGCGACGGCCCAACGTTGCCGAGCGGCCAGGACAGCTCCAGCTCGTAGCGGCGATAGGTGCTGCCCGGAGCGGCACCTGGCAGCGAAGCACCGTTGATGTCGCCAAGTAACTCCAGACGCTCGACGCGAGCCGCGGCGCGCGCCTTCAGCTCCTCGCTCTCTCCCGGGATCGCCACGAAGGTGCCGGACGACTGCTCCCCGGCAATACCGGCGGCGGCCTTTTCGCCCGGCAGCGCCGTCTCGAGGAGATAGATTGCGCGTATACGGTCGCTCATGAGCGCTTTTCCGAGCAAAATGGGAGTTCACATCTTTGGCGTGAACTCCGCATTCGGGCTAAGTCACCCTGACGGGCAAAAGCTTATCTCCAGCACCCCCCCCGCGCCCAGCGCGGGAGGGGTGGTGCGTTAAACTGCTACTTCAGGAACAGATCCGGCAGGATAAGCGAGATCTGAGGGAAGTACGTGACAAGCAGTAACGAGATCAGCAGCGGTATGTAGAACGGAGCCACCGCGACGAGCGCCTTGTTGATCGGTAGGTCCGCGACCTTGGCGACGGCGAATAGCACCATGCCGACCGGCGGTGTCAGCAGGCCGATCATCAGGTTCAGCACCATGATGATACCGAAGTGCACGGGATCCACTCCGATCGCGACGGCCAGCGGCAGAAGCATCGGCGTGAAGATGGTGATCGCCGCGTTCGTCTCCATGAACAGGCCGATGATCAGCAGGAACAAGTTGATCGCCAGCAGCAGCATGAAGGGACTGAGGCTCAGTCCGTCCACGATGGACACGAGCTGCTGCGGGATCTGCGTGAACACGAGCAGCCAGCCGTAGAGGGCCGCCGCCGCAATGATGATCATAATCACTGCCGTCTCGCGCATCGTTTCGCGCAAAATTTGGACGAGCTGCGTCGGCGTGATCTCGCGATAGACGAGCATGGCGATGATCGCCGCATAAACAACGGCGATGGCCGCTGCCTCTGTCGGGGTGAAGATACCGCTCGTCATGCCGCCGATAATGATCGCTGGCGTCACCAGCGGTGGCAGAGCTCTCCAGAAGCTGGCTATGAGAGGCATTAACCCCTGCCATTTCTGGGTCGGCAGGTTCCGCCGCCGTGCTTGCCACCAGACGAGCGCCATCATCAGCGCCCCCATCAGTAGTCCGGGGAGAATGCCGGCGATCAGCAAAGCGGTGGCGGAGGCGTTGGCGACGACCGCGTAGACGATCAATGGAATGCTGGGTGGGATGATGGGGCCGATCGTGGCCGAGGCGGCGGTCACGCCTACGGAGAAGTCGTCGGGATAGTTGGCCTGCCGCATGGCGCGGATTTCAACCTGGCCGACGCCGACCGCGTCCGCGACGGCCGAGCCAGACATGCCCGAGAAGATGATCGATGCGGCGATGTTCACCTGGCCGAGGCCGCCCCGCATGTGCCCGGTCAAGCGGGCGGCGAAGTCGAAAATGCGGTCGGTAATGCCCCCCGTGTTCATGATTTTGCCGGCGAGGATGAAGAACGGGATCGCCAGCAGCGGAAAGCTGTTCACGCCGTAGACCATGCGTTGTGCAAGGATGGTGTAGGGGATGGCGTCGATGCCCCGCTCGAACACGGTAACGATGAGCGCAGATAGGCCAAGCGCGAATGCAGCAGGGATGCCGATTACGAACAGCAGGAGGAGGACGCCAATGAAGAGTGAGAGGATCATGCGCCCGTTTCCCTGGTGCGGCCGACCATGCGCATCGCGCGATCGTACATGTCGAGGATGAGCAGCAGGGTCATCACGATTACGGAAACGCCAACTGCTGCATAGATGTGACCCATACGGAACCAGTCCATGGTCGCCGTGAAGGTCGTCCACGTGGCGTTCATCAGAAGCCAGCAGCCGTAGCCGACGGACAGCAGGAACCACGCGATCATCAAATCTACCACCAGTGCGAGAATGTCGGACCCCCGGCCGGAAACGAACCCGTCGATGATGTCGACGCGAATGTGCTCGCGCGCCAGGAGAACGACCACGCCACCAAAATAGGTGGTAAGCACGCACATCAGCCGCGCCAGCTCCTCGGTCCACTGGAG
>JAEVZQ010000444.1 GCA_023392135.1 Pseudomonadota bacterium
GCTGATAGCTGCCGTGCTAGTCGTGGTCATGGTGCCTCCTTGAAGACGGTGTCGAACGCAATGGCCTTGAAGCGTTCAAGTGGCGCCGGTCCGCGCTCTACTTTCATGCGGAGGATGGCGCCCTGCCACGAGGCCAGCAGGAACTCCGCGAGATCGGTCGGATCGAACGCAACCGTGATTTCGCCGTTGGCCTGAGCCTCGGCAATGCAGGCTGCGAACGGCGCTCTCCACTCCTCGTAGATCGCCGCCAGCCGCGCGCGTAGTGCTTCGCTCTGCCCGGACGTCTCCAGGCTCAGGTCGCCGATCAAACATCCGCGTGACCAGTGATCCGACTCGAGCCTGGTCGTAATGATGTCGAGGTAGCGCCGCAGCCGCATACGCGGCGTCAGTGTCTTGTCCTCCAGTGCCTCGCGCACGAGCCCCTGGACATAGGAGAAGTAGTGGTTGAGGACGGCCTCGGCGAACCTTTCCTTCGACCGGAAATGATTGGTGAAGGAGCCTTGCGGCACGGCGGCTTCGGCAACGATGTCGCGAACGCTGGATCCGTTATAGCCAGACCGGAACATGACCCGGAGGCCGGCTGCAATGATGTCGTCACGGTGGGAGCGTCTCGTCATGATGGAGTAATACGTACGGACGTATTGTGAGTCAAGTCATCTACTTATTGGATGCGTGAAACCGGGATCGCCGCCACCCTTCCCGATTGGCTTCGATACAGTCCGGCGTTTCACCTTGACCCGCTGCTCGCGCAGGCCGGAGCGATACGGGGTGTCGTAGCGCTTTGCCCCTAGAGGGGGCCTTGGCCGCTGCCTGTCCGCTTGGCCGTACCGGTTGCGGACTGCCATCGAGGCCACACCGCATCAGCTCCCGCCAGTCGTCCATTGACTCAGCCCGCTGCGCAGATGAAGTCTGGTGCGGTGGGCAGCATGCAAACGACACAGCAAGACATACTGCACCTTTTCTTTACCGTGGCTGACTGCGAGCTCGCGGGCGGACGTAGGGTGACCTGCAATGGGAGTGCAACTTGGATCGTGAGTTGAGACCAGTTCGTGTCGGGATCGACATTGGCGGCACGTTTACGGACCTGCAGATCGACGATCCACGAAAACGGCGCATCCTTTCCCACAAGGTGCCTACGACGCCCGACGATCCGTCGATCGGGCTCGTCCAGGGTCTGAAGGAGGCCGGCCGGCGATACGGGTTCGAGCTGGGTGAAATCGGGTTTGTCCTGCATGGAACTACGATTGCGACGAATGCCGTCCTGCAGCGCAAGTTTCCGCGCGGCGCGCTGGTGACGACGAGGGGCTTCGAGGACGTTCTCGAGATAGGGCGGCACAGCCGGCGAGAGATCTACTCGGTCAGGCCGCAGCCGGCGCCACCCCTTATCGAGCGGAAGCTTCGATTCGGCATTGCCGAACGGATCACTTCGAGTGGCGCGGTAGAGGTTCCTCTGACTGAGGCAGCCATTGCGGACCTCGGTGACCGCCTGCGGGAGGCGGAGGTCGCCACCGTGGCCGTCTGCCTGCTCAACGCCTTCGTCAACCCGGATCACGAAGCAAGGATAGCCGAACGGCTCGCCCGCGATCTGCCCGGAATGGCCGTTTCGCTCTCGTCCGTGGTCAGCCCCGAAATCCGCGAGTACGAGCGATCCAATACGACGGCGCTCAACGCGCTCCTGGTTCCGGTCGTCACGCGCTATCTGGAGCGGGTCGAAGGGCGATTGAAGGAGGAAGGCTTCGCCGGACGTCTTCTCATCGTCCAGTCGAACGGCGGTGTCTGCAGTCCTGAGACCGCGGCCCGCGAGCCCGTCCGGCTGTTGCTTTCGGGGCCGAGTGGAGGTGCTCTCGGGGCTTTGGCGCTCTCGCGCGAGCTTGGGATGCCGTCGCTGGTCGGCGTCGACATGGGTGGCACCAGTTTCGACGTCTCGGTGGTCAACAACGACCGGATAGAGATCATCACGCAGGGCGAAATCGACCGGCTGCCCGTACGGATCCCGATGATCGAAATCCGCACCATTGGCGCCGGCGGCGGCTCCATCGCACGAGTCGATTCCGCGAAACGCGTCAGCGTCGGACCGGAAAGCGCCGGGGCTCATCCTGGTCCGGTCTGCTACGGTCGGGGCGGCAGCGAGCCAACCGTTACGGACGCCAATCTCGTGCTCGGCCGCCTTGATCCGGAGTACTTTCTGGGCGGAGCGATGCCGCTCGACCTCGAGGCCGCGCGGCGCGGGGTCGATGAGAATTTTGCACGCCCGCTGGAGCTCGAGACCGAGCCGGGGGCTGGTGGAATCATCGCCATCACGAACACCAGCCTCGCTGCCGCGATCAGGCTGAGCCTGTTCGAGAAGGGCCTCGATCCGCGCGATTTTGCCATTCTCTCCTTCGGGGGCGCAGGTTCAATTCACGCGTGTGCCGTTGCCGATGAGCTCGGCATCAGACGCATCGTTTTTCCATCGAATGCCAGTACGTTTTCCGCCTGGGGCATTCTGCATTCCGACATCGCTCACGACTTCTCCCGCAGCCGCGTGATGCCTTTCGACGACGCGGCATTGGTACCGTTGCAGGAGTTGGTGCGCGCGGTCCGAGCACAGGGAGAGGAGCAGCTTTCGGCCGACGGCATTCCGACCGAGAAACGGCAATATCAGCTCGCCGTCGACCTCCGCTATAAGGGCCAGGCTTTCGAGCTGACCGTCCCGTGGTCCGGCGATGAAGTCGATGCCGGTTCGCTCGCCGCCACGCGCGATGCGTTTCACGCAGCGCATAAGCAGCGTTTCTCGTATGCGAACCCGCACGACCTTGTCGAGCTGGTGACGGTTCGGCTGACGGCGATCGGCCGCCTGGAGCGGGGTGATGTCGAGGGCGAAGACGTGCCGTCATCGGACGTTGCTCCGCGGCGGCGCCACGTCTGGATCGACGGCGCGACGCATGAGCTGCCGGTCTGGAAGCGCGACGCCCTGGGTCAGGGTGAGACGATCGATGGTCCGGCTATCGTCGAGGAGGAGTACACGACCGTGCTGATCGGACCGGGTTGGCAGGCCACCTGCGGTGCCCACCGACACCTTATAGCGATCAAGAACGGAGCGGCGCGATGACAACGCTGGACGCAATCGAGCTCGAGATCCTGCAGAACGCGCTCACCGCTGCGGCGGCCGAGATGGACGTCACGATGTGGCGGACGAGCCGCTCCACCATCGTACGCGAAATGCTTGATTACTCCACGGCCATTTTCGATGCGGATGGATTCAATGTCGCTCAGTCGGCCCGCATTCCCCAGCATCTGAACTCGATGGGGTTTTGCCTGCGGACGATCGTCGAGCGCTTCATCCCGCTCGAGCAATGGGAGGATGGCGATATCGTCATCACCAACGACCCGTACTGCGGGGGGCAGCATCTGCCGGATATCGCCGCGTTCCGCCCGGTATTCCACCAGGGGCGCCGCGTCGCCATCGTGGGCACGCTCTGCCATCACCTGGATGTCGGCGGCATGTCCCCCGGCAGCTACAGCGCCAATGCTACCGAGGTTTACCAGGAAGGGCTTCGCATTCCACCGCTGAAGCTCTTCAAGCGGGGCGAGCGCCTCGAGGAAGTCTGGGCCATGATCGGGCAGAACGTGCGCCAACCGGCGACCGTTCTCGGCGATCTGCAATCCCAGATCGCCTCGCTCGAGGTCGGTGCTGCGAGTGTGGCCAAGCTCGCCTTGAAGTATGGCAGTGAGGTTCTGCAGAGTGCCTGCCGGCAGTTGCTGGACAGCTCGGAGGCCAGCATGCGCGAGGTGATCGCACGCATGCCGGATGGGATGTACGAGTTCGAGGATTTCCTGGACGACGACGGCATCGATACAGAAAGCCCGGTCCGGATCCACGCCAGGATAACGGTCGAAGGCGACCAGCTGACAGTCGATCTGTCGGGATCGAGCCCGGAGGTGCCGGGGCCGATCAATGCCACGCTGGGGTCATCCTCCTCGGCGATCCACTTTGCCGTCATGGCCTGCGCCGACCGGCTGCTGATGCCGAATGCGGGCTGCTACCGCCCCGTAAAGATCGTGGCGCCCGAGGGTCTCATCATCAATGCGCGGCACCCCGCGCCCGTGGCGCATCGCATTGCGCCCGGACACGTTCTCCTCAACGTACTGTTCGGAGCGCTCGCACAGGCCGTGCCTGATCGTATTCCGGCCGCCTACTACGGGGTGAGCTATGTCTGCTCGTTCCAGACGGTGTCCACCGACAACAGCCGCCGCGTGCTGGTCGAAATCGAAGTCGGTGGCTGCGGTGGCCATCCGGCCGGTGACGGCGCCAGCGCCTATTCCTTCGGCATGCACAACAACGCTTCGATCCCGATCGAGATGATCGAGAGCGATATGCCGCTTTCCTTCACCCGCTACGGTCTGCTGCCGGATACCGGCGGAGCCGGTAAACATCGCGGTGGCCTCGGCCTCGTGCGCGAATGGCGGATCGATGCCGAGCGGGCGACGTTCACCGCCCAGATGGATCGGTTCCGGTTCCGGCCATATGGCTTGCAGGGCGGCAAACCCGGTGCAGGGGGTCGCCTCACGCTCCTCCGCGACGGAAAGGAGACGGCACTTCATTCCAAAGTCGGCAATATGCCTTTGCGAAAGGGCGACATCATCAGGCTCGAGACGTCCGGCGGCGGAGGCCACGGAGATCCGAAGGAACGTGTGCGCGACGCCGTCCGCCGCGACCTGGAGCAAGGCTACGTGACGGCCGGAGCGGCGCAAGGCCACTCATGAGCTGCACTCTGTTCGAGAATGATCAAACTCAGGCACTGGAGCGTCCAACGAAGAGTAATGATCGGCATTGTCAACCTTGCGTGATTGGTGTGACAATAGCCCTGCAATTCCGCTTACGGGAGCGGAGCCAATACGCGAAAAAAATGCGTCATGGTCAAAAGGAGGAAATGCCCGATGTCGACACGTTTTCTGGCCGGAATTGTCGCGGCGATCTCATTAGCGCTGCCGGCAGCGGCCCAGGAGTTGCCGAAGAACAACTTCAAGGTCATCGGGCTGAACAGCCCCACCCCGGTTTCCATTTATGACGAGCTGCCGTTCTGGCGGAAAACGCTCCCTGACGCCTCGAAGGGCGCGATCACGGCCGAGGTCACGCCGCTCGATCAAATGGGAATCGACGACAAGACGATGTTGCGCCTGCTGAAGCTTGGCGTGATGGATTTCGCCGGAATGGACATCTCCAAGATGGCCGGCGACGATCCGCGTTTCGAAGGTTGCGATCTCGCCGGTATCTCCCTCACTCCCGAAAAAGCGCGTGCGGCCTGCAACGCCTACCGGGACGTGATCGATCGGCAGATGGAGAAAAACTGGAACGCCAAGCTGCTCGCCTTCGGGGGCAACACGCCCCAGGTGTTCTGGTGCCGCGACGAGGTGAAAGGCCTCAGTGACCTCAAGGGCAAGAAGATCCGCGTTTTCAATAATACGACGCGGGACTTCCTTTCCGGCCTCGGCGCAACCTCCGTCAGCATGGCGTTCGCCGAAGTCGTTCCAGCGCTGAACAACGGCGTTGTCGACTGCGCCGTGACAGGGAGCCTTTCCGGCAATACGGCAGGTTGGTGGGAGGTAGCGAAGTCTCTCTACAACATGTCTCTAGGCTGGAGCATCAACGTGCTCGCCGTGAACCTCAACACCTGGAAGCGCCTCGATCCGAAGACCCAGTCTTTCCTCCAGGAGCAGTTCAAGGCTTACGAGGACAAGATGTGGGACACGCTCAAGACCTCCACAGAAGAGGCGGACAACTGCAATACGAACAGGCAGCCCTGTAAGCTCGGCAAGCTGGCCAACATCAAGCTCGTGCAGGTCTCCGCGGAGGATGCGGAAGAGCACAAGAAGCTGGTCGAGGGTGCGGTGCTCGCCGGTTGGGCAAAGCGCTGTGGTGCCGCATGCGCAAAAGAGTGGAATGAAACGGTCGGCAAGACGCTCGGGCTGACCGCTCCCATTCCGTAATCGGTTGAGGCCGCGTCGGTATTGCGGGCTGCAGTTCGCAATACCGGCAGGCCGCCGGTTCGCCGACGAAAACCGAAGCAGATATCAGGCACGCCGAATGCACACGCTTATGGCGGGCATCCGCCACCTTTCGCGAGCGTGGCTCTGGTTGGGTGGAGCGCTCATCCTGCTTGCCGCAGTGCTGATCGCAATCGATGTGATCTCGCGGGCGGCATTCAATACTTCGATCGGCGGCGCAGACGAGCTTTCAGGGTACGCCTTGGCCATCGGCACGGTCTGGGCGCTTGGGGCGGCATTGCTCGACCGCGCGCATATCCGGATCGATAGCCTTTACTCGCTCTTTCCCCTGCGCATCCGGCTGCTGCTCGACCTTCTCGGAATAGCGCTTTTCACAGCCTTTTTCGGTCTCATCGGCTGGCACGGCCTGGGTGTTTTCACCCAGTCCTGGGTTGCAGGCTCGCGCAGCCAATCGGCTCTCGAAACGCCGCTCATCATACCCCAGGCCGCCTGGCTTGCTGGTCTTGCGGTCTTTCTCGTAACCGCTCTGATGCTGCTGGCGCATGCCCTTGCGCTTGGTGCGCGCGGCGATCTCATGGAAATGTCGCGCACGATCAGCACGCGCTCGGTTGCCGAGGAGATCGATGAGGAGGTGAGCGCTCTGGCAGAGCAGCGGGCCGCAGAGGAACGGGCCCGATGATAGGCGTTACAATCCTCATTCTGCTTGGACTTCTGGCGCTCGCCATTCCAGTGGCAGCAGTTCTCGGCGTGCTGGGGCTGTCGCTTTCGGCGATCTATTCGCCGCTCCCGCTCTCGCTGGCGATGGGGGAGATGGCCTGGTCGACCTCAAACAATTTCCTGCTGGTCGCCATTCCATTTTTCGTGCTGCTCGGTGAAATCCTGCTTCGCTCCGGAATTGCGGAGCGGATGTATAATGCGCTGGTGCTCTGGATGCCGTGGCTGCCGGGCGGGCTCATGCATTCGAATATTGCCGCCTGCGCCATGTTCGCGGCCACGTCAGGCTCCAGTGTGGCCACCGCGGCAACGATCGGTACTGTCGCCACGCAGGAGATAGAGAAGCACGGCTATTCGGAGCGCCTGTTTCTCGGCACTATCGCCGCCGGTGGAACACTCGGAATTCTGATCCCGCCTTCGATCAACATGATCGTCTACGGCGTTCTGACTGACACCTCGATCCCCAAGCTTTATCTGGCCGGCATTATTCCCGGCCTTATCCTGGCGGCCCTTTTCAGTTTGACGGTGCTGATCATCTGCCTGATCCGGCCGGAGTTTGGAGGCGTGCCGAAGGAAGCGAGCTGGGAGGCGCGGATAAAGGCGCTGCCGGACCTCATTCCTCCAATCGTGATTTTTCTGGCGGTGATCGGGTCCATTTACGCAGGCCTCGCCACGGCAACGGAATCCGCTGCTCTTGGGGTGATCGCCGCCCTCGCCGTTGCCGCATGGCACCGGCGCCTCACCCCTGCCATGCTGAAAGCGGCATTCGAAGGCACCATGCGGACCACGGCCATGATCATGGCCATCCTCATCGCGGCCTATTTTCTCAATTTCGTAATCACTGCAATCGGTCTGACCGGCCAGGTCAACAGCACCATCACGCACCTCGATCTCAGTCCGATCCAGCTCCTCGCCGTGATCGTGGCCTTCTATGTCGTCCTCGGTATGTTCATGGAAACGCTGTCGATGATGGTGGCGACGGTTCCCATCATCGCACCTGTCGCCGTGGGCGCCGGGTTCGATCCGGTATGGTTCGGCGTGATCGTCGTAATCCTGCTCGAAATGGCAATGATCACACCGCCGGTCGGTATCAATCTTTACGTCGTGCAGGGATTGCGCAAACGCGGAAAGATCAACGATGTCATCGCCGGCTCGGCGCCGTTCGTCATCGCCATGTTCGCGATGATCCTGGCTTTGACGATCTGGCCGCAGCTTGCTTTGTGGTTGCCTGGCGTCACTTCGCACTGATGGTCACAGATGCGGGACAGGACATGACTGCTGCCCACGCCAGCTTCGGCCCGCTTACAAGTCTCAAGAAAATCGGTCATATCACCCCGTCCTCGAACACCGCCGTCGAACCGATGACGGCGCTGCTCAATGCCTCACTGGCCGACCGCGTTTCCCACCACTTCACGCGCATACGCGTGACGCAGATCACGCTCGGCAAAGGCACGGCGAGCCAGTTCGAGCTTGACAGGATGCTGGCCGCCGCCGAGCTCTTGTCGGATGCGCCACTGGACGCCATCGTCTGGAACGGCACGGCGGCGAGCTGGCTCGGGATCGACCGTGACGAGGCGATCTGCAGGCAGATCACGGATCGCACGGGCCTGCCATCCTCAACCGCAACGCTCGCCTTCCATGCCGCCTTCCAACGTTTCGGTTTCCGGAAGATTGCGCTCGCCGTGCCGTATACCCGCGAGGTCACGGAGCAGATCGCCAGGGTCTACGCCCAGTGCGGAATCCAGGTGGTCTCGAGCGCGCATCTTGGCCAATCGGTCAATGCCGAATTCGCAGACAACGGCCCCGATGCGATTCGAGAGCTCCTTCGCGAAGCCGACTCCGAGGCTGCAGAGTGCATCGCCGTCGTCTGCACGAATTTTCCCGCTACGCCTCTCGTCGAGGAGATGGAGCGCGAGCTGGGCAAGCCGATCCTGGACTCGATTGCGGTGACCTTCTGGCAAGCGTGTCTCATTGCCGGCGTTACTCCACAGCTCGAGGGATGGGGCGCGCTGATGGGCAGTGCACTCCAGCCCTTATCAGGCAAAAAGCGTCGATAGTCCGCTGCCCCGCTCGCGGCGCGCAAGATGGCTTCCGAAGTTGGGCGAGCCGATGAGACGACCGTCCTTTACGACGGTTCGTCCACGAACCATGGTCAGCGTCGGCCATCCGACGACTTCGAAGCCTTCGTAAGGCGTGTAGTCTGCGCCGTGATGCAGAAGCGACTGGGCAATTGTCACCCGCCGCTCCGGGTCCCACAGAACGATATCTGCATCCGAGCCGATGGCGATCGTGCCCTTGCGCGGGTAAAGCCCATAGAGCTTGGCATGATTGGTGGCGGTCAGGGCGACGAACCTGTTGATGTCGATCCGGCCCTTCTTCACGCCCTCGGAGAACAGGATCGGCAGCCGCGTCTCCACTCCCGGGATGCCATTCGGGATCCAGCGGAAGCTCTCTTTGCTACCACTGACCCTGCGATTGAGCTTGCCTCCCTCGTCATCGAAACGGAACGGGCAGTGATCGGAAGAGAACACGTCGAACACGCCCGTCTCGATCCCCTCCCAGCAGGCGGCCTGGCTCGCCCTATCGCGCGGCGGCGGCGAGCAGACGAGCTTGGCACCATCGAGGCCCGAGAGATCGAGATCATCTGCAGTCAGCACGAGATATTGCGGGCAGGTTTCGGCAAAGATCTTCTGCCCGCGCAGGCGGCCGCGGCGGATTTCCTCCATGGATTCGCGATTGGAGACGTGCACGATGACGAGTGACACGTCGGTGATCTCGGCGAGCGTTATCGCCCGGTGCGTCGCCTCCCGCTCAACCGCGATGGGCCGCGTGGTGGCGTGATGCCTGGGAGCCGTGTCGCCGGACCGCTCTGCCCGATCGACGAGAAAGCGGATCGCGTCCTCGTTCTCCGCGTGGACCATGACGAGGGCGCCGGTTTCGCGCGCTACGGCCATGACCTCCAGGATCTCCCGATCCTTCAGCGCCAGCCCCTCGTAGGTCATGAACACCTTGAAAGAGCTATAGCCATCGGCCACGAGGGCCGGAAGCTCCTGACCGAGGACCTGCGGGGTCGGATCGGAGATGATCAGATGAAAGCTGACGTCGATGAAGCAGCGACCCTCCGCCAGCGCATGATAGTTCTTCAGAGCCTCACGCAGGGACTGCCCGCGCGACTGCAGGCAGAACGGCATCACGGTCGTGTTGCCACCGAATGCCGCCGCGCGTGTTGCGCTTTCGAAATCGTCCGCCATGACGATCCCTTCGCCGGAGGGCTGGGAG
>JAEVZQ010000450.1 GCA_023392135.1 Pseudomonadota bacterium
ATCTTCGGATCATTCGTCTTCAGGCCCGGGATGATGGTTCGCACCAATCGCCTCTGGATGACACGCGTAAATCCCAGGATCGAGGTGAGCGGCATCCGCAGCTCATGGCTCACATTCGCAAGGAACATCGACTTCGCCGCGTTGGCCTGTTCCGCGTGCTGCCAGGCCTCCTCGAGCGATCTTTCGCGGTCGCGCAAATCCCGGGTGACCTGATCGAACACCGCCACGGCCCGCGCCATGGCGCCGATCTCGTCCCGCCGCTGCTGACCGGGCACGGCGGAGGCGGGTTTGCCGGCGGCGATCGAGGTGAGAATGCCAATCATCTCGGTAATCGGAGCGGAAATCGCCCGCCCGATGTATAGCGTCATGGCGACTGAGAGAGCGATGATCGCAATCGAGCCAAGCACCAGAAACCGCGAGAGGCGGGAGACGTACGCTTGCGTCTGATCGGCCGTCGCCTGTGCCGTCTCGAGCGAGCGCTCGGCGAGCTCCGAGATGTAGCTCTGGAGCTGCTGATAGTGCGCCATGATGGTGCTTACGGCCACCGTGTCGACCGCAGCCCCGCCAATCATCCGCGTAGCCACTGCCCGATGGATCGTCAGGAAGTCCTCGATGTTGTAGATCACGTCCGCTTCGCCGGAAGCTTCCAGCTCGACCTTGAGCGCGTCGAACGCCCCCTGCAGTCGCTCGAACTGCGTCAGGATAGATTGCCTGAGGCTGGTCAGCACGGCATCATCAGGCCGGAAGCGCTGGCTGAGCTGTGCGTATCTCAAAATATCGGCCTGGACCTCCGACACGCCGACGAGCAGCTTCGTAGTGGTCGTGGTCGCCCCGGCGAGCGGGCCGTGCACGACTTTCAGGAACTCCGTCTGCTGCTGCCGCAGGGCTTGGTCGAACACCACGACGATGCCGAGCATCAGGGCGATCACGATACCGGGTGCGATGAAAACCATCGCTTTGATCGACCATTTGCCCGACGCCAGCATCCGCTGCCCCGCTACTCTTTAGTCGGCCCGCGGCGGCCGTCGGCCGAGCAGTCCGATGCAACGATCGACACCTGCTCACCTCGCGGCATGATCGAATCGAGTGGCCGGCATTGCTTATCCCAGCAAACCGTATAGCCGCCACCGAACGTGGAATTCGCGAGATCGACAGAGGACAATTTCGGCAAGCGCGGATGGTAATGCCACCAGCGCCCGTTTCTCACCGCCGACGCGGGTGGCTCCATGCCAGCTCCGACGGCCTCGATTCGGGCCTCGACAATGGCGAGGCCGTCCGCCGAGGCTGCATAATCTTCCTCCCAGCTCGTTTTCTCCACGGTGTGCGTCCAGGTCAGCGTCATCGTCGGGGTCGGCAACACAACCAGGGTAGCGCCAGCGACCAAGCCAACGCACGCACTCGCGCTCACGGCCGAACCGCGCGGCCGATCATTGTATTACGCCCTTTTACCGAAAGTACCGCAAGGCGCCGGGGTGGACGTCGATCGGGCGGATGGCCAGCGCCGTCTCGAGACTGATCACCTTGGCCGCGGGATGCACGTCACGGATGCTCTCCAGGTTCTCGAAGATCGCCTTGGTGATGCGGTAGACGATCTCCTCGGAGGCATCGGCGGTCGTGACGAAGAAATTGTTCAGCGCCGCCGTCGGGATGGCGCTCGTCTGCGTCGGATAGCTGCCGGCCGGGATATCTACGGGGAAGAACATCTTCGCGTTCGCCTCGACGAACTCGCGCTCGATCGGCACGAAGCGGACCGGCGTGCGCTGGCTCGCCTCCAACACCGCCGCCACACCGAGCCCGGCAGAAACTATGATCGCGTCCAACTCGCCCTTGACGAACAGCTCGACGCTCTCGCCATAGCGCAGATATTCGACCTGGAGCAGGTCGGCATAGCTGAGGCCGGCGGCACCGAGAAGCGCGCGGGCATTGAGCTCGTTCCCGCTCCGCGCCGCCCCGACGGAAACACGCTTGCCGATCAGATCCCGCAGCGAGCGGATGTTCGTCTCCTCACGGGCGACGAGGTGAATGAAGTTGGGATAGGCGGCACCGACGAGCCTGATCTTGGTGCGCGAGCTGGGGATCCGGCCTCGGGATTGCCCTTCCAGGCCTCGGAGAGAATATCCCCCTGCGCCAATGCTAGCACGCCGGAGCCGCGTTGCAGCAGGTTCAGGTTCTCGACGGTCGCCTGCGTGGATAGGACCTTGAACGAGTGCTCCGGGATTTCCCTCTCGAACACCTCCTTCAGCTTCACGCCGACAGGATAGTACACGCCAGAGGTGCCGCCAGTCAGGATGGAGAGTTCGTCTGCTTGTGTGAAAGAGGGCGGGCCGAAAACCAAGAGAATAAAAATTATCCATTTGACTGCTTTCACGCCACCCTCCCCAAGTCCTTATCCCCCGATCACGTTGCGCTGGTCCAAAGGCCCAAGCCCCACTCGCCTGCAACGCTTAGGAGCAATGCCGAAAGTATCGTTCCGATAGCTTCGCATGGCAATGACTAATCAAAATGACTCAACGTAAGCTGGTATGAATTCGCATTCTAAAGGTCGCGAACCACACGACCCAACAGCGCCTTATCTCAGATCGTGTCTGGCAAGATGGCCAGCCGCTCGAATGCGAGAGCCATCGAAGATCAAAGCATGTCCAGCAGAATCGGCTTGTACCAAATTCTTGTTGATACTGCCCTTCTGAACAGACAAGTCACCGAAAGAGAGCTTTCGCGAAGACTCCTCCCATTTGAACAGCATTTTTGTGCCGCTATCTAGGCCGGTTGCAGCGGCGAGGTCGCTTAGCTTTCTCCCGCTCGCAGACCGGCGCGCCTGACTCAGGTGGAGAGCGCCTCCGCCGTGCAGCCGATCTTAGCCGCGGTCGAGCCGACCGCCGTCCACTAAACGGATCTCGGATCGGTGTTCCGCACCTGACGCTGCATCGCCTCAAGGACTTGATTAGAGAGCGCGGCGATATCGTTTCACACGACGCGGTCCGGCGCTTTCTGAGACGAGAGGAATTGAGCTAAAAAAGCGCTGCTGTTAGCAGAGTAGCACCGGGCCGATGCGGTGCGGCGGCACCGACGGCGTCACGCATGCCGCATCTCGATCCGCGCGCTCGGTCTTTTACAAACGAGACGTGCATGAAGACCAACATGATACCGATCCGCGACGACTGGGGGCTGACGGCCCGCCTAATGGCACGCCAAAACCACAGGCTCAACGGTTTAGCTCAACTGATTGGCGGAGACGGGGGGATTCGAACCCCCGATACGCCTTTAGGGCGTATAACGGTTTAGCAAACCGCCGCCTTCAGCCACTCGGCCACGTCTCCCTCTAGGCGGAACAGGCCCTTAGCATGGAGCCAGCCTCCGGTAAACCCCCGCGCCCGGACCTGGATCGATGCGACAATTCGTTCTGCCTTTGTTCAATTTTTCCAGGTGCGACTCCAAGGGAGTTGGGCTACCCGGCGTGGTCAGCTGACCTCCGTGTCGCGTTCGCCCTGCAATCGCGACGCGATAACCTTGATCTTCCAGGACCAGCTTGGTTGCTGATGCGATCACAATTGGTCTCGGGCCAGAATGATGCCCCATGCTCATGGCGCTTTTCTGGCCGGACGCGCTTTGCGGCACCCGGCGGCTTGGATTGCGAAGACGAGCCGGTCGGCTCGGGCCTGAAAACCACGCCATTGCAGGTGATTTCGAAGTCCGCCGGAATTCGCTCAAAAACACTGTCGCGAACTTTCAATAATGTGATCTTTCAGCAATTCAGCTCGCATTGAATTGTGGAGAAGGATGACATTTCGACGATCGTTGAAAGCTTATCGGTGTGTATCTATGCCGGCATGAGAAGATCCGGGATTTCCATCGTGTAGAGGATCGTCGCATCAAGTGCCTTGAGCTTATTATTGATCGCTTTGAGGAAAGCCGGCAGGCAGCCAGGCACTCCGCAGGAAAGTGCCACACGATCTCGGAGTGAATGGCATCCGGCCCGGCGATGTCGCCGACTGATGAATGCTGAGCGTGGACGTGGTGAGTGTGCTGCTTGTCGAAGGCAAAATCTACTTTCCACGACCGTCGAGACATCCGTCCCCGAGCTGCCTCGCACGAGCCACGATTACGGCTTGTATCTGGAAAAACTCTTCATCGAGGACGGACTGCTTGCGCTGGCAGCGCAGTTGTTGGCAATACCTCCCAAGGCATCGGTGAGCGGCACACTCGGAAATTGGTTGCGCTTTGACAAGTTGATTGGGGCAGAACCAGTCTCCGGTGGTTGCCAAGCTGGTTTTTGCACAACTTTTGCACACGAAGTGCAAAGATCATGTCTTCTGACCTCCATTCCTGTCGCATCTGAGCAACGCCCCTCGGAAGTTCGCACGAG
>JAEVZQ010000491.1 GCA_023392135.1 Pseudomonadota bacterium
GATTTCGAGAACGCCTGCCTCCGCGGGGACTTCGCGACGGCGCTCAGCATTCAGGACCGGCTGATGCCGCTGCACGATGCGCTCTTCGTCGAGACGAGCCCGGGGCCTGTGAAGTACGCCGCGTCCCTGCTCGGCCTGTGCAGTGCCGAAACGCGCCTGCCGCTCGCGCCGATCTCCGAGGCAAGCAAGCGGGCCGTGGAATCCGCGATGGTCGGCGCCGGGCTGCTGCAGGCGAAGGCGGCCGAGTAGCTACGAGGGCGGGAGTTCCGAAATTATGGCGGCCAAGGATGATGGCGGCCGCCGGCTCGTTGCCGAGAACCGGAAGGCCCGCCACGAGTATTTCATCACCGATACGTACGAGGCGGGCATCGTGCTCACCGGGACGGAGGTGAAATCACTGCGGCAGGGTCAGGCCAACATCTCGGAGAGCTACGCCGCCATCGAGAACGGGGGGCTGGCGCTGATCAATGCCTACATCCCCGAGTACAAGCAGGCTGGCGGATTCTTCAACCACGAGCCGAGGCGGCCCCGCCGGCTGCTCATGCACCGCCGCGAGCTGCACAGGATCGCCATCGCCACAAGCCGGCAGGGGATGACGCTGGTGCCGCTGGAGCTCTATTTCAACGAGGGCGGCAAAGCCAAGCTCAAGCTGGCTCTGGCCCAGGGCAAGAAGCTGCACGACAAGCGCCAGACTGAAGCCAAACGGGACTGGGACCGCCAGAAGGCGCGGCTGCTGCGGGAAAAGGGCTGATTACGGCATTTTGCATCGCGCGGTCCGATGGGGGCGATCGAATGGATGCTTCTGCCGAAAGCAGCTTCGACCTGACCCGGGATGACCTGCTCGCAATCGAGAGAGCGGCCGTGCACGCGTGGCCGGCGTCCGAAACGCGCAATATCGCGGGCTGGCTGTGGCGATACTCCGGGGGCGGCTCGCAGCGGGCGAACTCGGTCTCACCGCTCGCTTTCCATGGCTCTGACGCCATCGCCGCGATCGAAGAGGCCGAGGAGCTCTACTTCAGCCGTGGCGGCGTCAGCCGGTTTCAGGTCGGATCCGAGCTCGCAGCCCCCGCCGACCTCGATCTGCAACTTGAAAGGCGCGGTTATCGTCTCGAGGAGCCGGTGACGACGCTCGCGCGTCATCTGCGGCAATCATCGTGGCCCGTAGGCATCGAGATAACGGACCAGCCGACGGCAGGCTGGATGGAAGTATACCTCTCCAACATCGCGCCCAACCGGCACGATGCGGCGCCAGCCATTCTTGCCTCGGTGCCGGCTCCGCGGATGTTCCTCAGCTATGTGTCTGGCGGACAGATCGTCAGCACGGCGCTGGCTGTGCTTCACAACGATATCGTGGTTGCAGAGTGCATCGGCACGCGCGCCGAGGCCAGACGAACCGGCGGCGCGCGCAGGGTGATGGCGGCACTGGAAGCCTGGGGCGCAGCGCAGGGCGCCAGGATCGCAGCCTTGCAGGCAGTGACGGCGAACGGCCCGGCGCGGCGCTTCTATGCTGCGCTTGGATACGCGAGTGTAAACAGCTACCACTATCGGGTACGCGACCGCTGAGGATCTCGGCTCAATGTCCACCCGCAACGCTGACCTGCATCACGTCGACTGGTCAACGATCCCTGCACCGACGGACGATGGCATGGCCGGCCATCTCGAGGGCATGCGCATCCCCAGCGTGATGCTTCCCGCAACAGACGGCAGCTCGGTTTGCCTTGCCTCGCTCGCGGGGCTGACGTTGGTCTACGCTTACCCTCGCACCGGAAGGCCCGGAGAGATCTCTCCCGCGGAGAACTGGGACATGATCCCCGGCGCTCGCGGCTGCACACCCCAAAGCTGTGCGTTCCGCGACCATCACCAGGATCTGATTGCAGCCGGGACTGCGTACGTCTTCGGGCTGTCGACGCAAGACACCGCTTATCAGCGCGAGATGGCCGAACGCCTTCACCTGCCGTTCCCGGTATTGTCGGATGAGGACTTTGCACTCACGCGGGCTCTGCGGCTGCCGACCATGGAGGTGTCCGGGATGACGCTGCTGAAGCGGCTGACGATGCTGATCGAGGACGGCAAAATCGCGAAGGTGTTCTATCCGGTGTTTCCGCCTGACCGGAATGCGGGCGACGTGCTGGCCTGGTTGAAGCAGAACCGAGGGATGGCGCAGGCATGAAGTGGCCCTGGCCTGCACCTGTGGACGAAGGCGGCGCGGATCACCTCGTAAGCGGCCTTGCTCTGCCGGACATCGCGTTGCCGGCGACGAGTAGACGGATGGTATCGCTGGCGCGCGTTCCCGGCCGGGCGATCGTGTTCTGCTATCCCTGGACCGGGCGTCCTGGCGTGCCCAACCCACCCGATTGGGACACGATCCCGGGAGCACACGGCTCGACGCCGGAGGTGGAAGGCTTTCGCGATCTGCACCTGGGATTTGCAGAAATGCCGACCGCCGTCTTCGGTCTGTCGCTCCAGCCGACGGAGGAGCAGAGGGAGCTCGCGGCCCGCCTTGCCTTGCCGTTCGATCTGTTGAGCGATGCAGCTGAGACTTTCCAGAAGGCTCTCGATTTGCCGGTGTTCGAGACCGGCGGTGCGCGCTATCTGAAGCGCCTTACAC
>JAEVZQ010000499.1 GCA_023392135.1 Pseudomonadota bacterium
TCCCAGTTGACCTTGCCGGCGCCGCGGTAGGCGAGGCCCTTCTTGTAGAAGTCGAGAAAAAGCTTCTGCTGCTGGTGGTAGTATCCCACATCACAGGTCGCGAACTCGCGCGACCAGTCGAGCGATAGCCCCATCGACTTGAGCTGCGCGCGCATGGCGGCGATATTGTCGTACGTCCACTTGGCCGGGTGCGTCTTGCGCTCCATGGCCGCGTTCTCGGCCGGCATGCCGAACGCGTCCCAGCCCATGGGATGCAGCACGTTGAGACCTAGCGCGCGCTTGTAGCGGGCCAGCACGTCGCCCATCGTATAGTTGCGGACGTGGCCCATGTGGATACGGCCCGAGGGATAGGGAAACATCTCGAGCACATAGCACTTCGGCCGCGTGTCCTCATTCGATGCCTGGAAGACGTTGCGGCTTTCCCAGACGTGCTGCCAGTGCTTCTCTCGGGCGGGCGCGTTGTAGCGTTCGATGGCCATGGGGCGACTTCAGCTCTCAAGTGTCGGATTGCGGGCGAATATCAGCCTGAAAGGGGGAGTGGGGTCAAGCTGGGGACAGTCGGCCCTTTCGCCAATCAATTCAAATCAATTGCCGCTCCCCGGCCTAGCGGCTCTCTTAGCGGCCGGTGATGTCGATGCAATGGACATGTCGTCCTACACATGTCGATGAATCGCGAATTTATCGACATATGTGCAGGTTTATGGCGACAGCATCGACATGATATGGCAGATATGTCGACCAAATCAAGTTTCATCGACATATCGCCGCAATGTTCGATCCCAACCGCCCCTATAACGACTTGCCGCCACTGCCACCGGCCGCGGACGTCGAGACGAAGGCGGTCCTCAAGCGCTGTACGCCGGCACGCACGGCATTGGCCGAGCTTCGGCTCGCGGGCGAGCTGCTGCCGGATCAGTCGGTCCTGATCAATGCCATCCCAGTCCTGGAAGCGCGCGACAGCTCCGAAATCGAGAACATAGTGACCACCAACGATGCGCTGTTCCGTGAGGCAAGCCTTTCCGATGATGGCGGCGATCCGGCAGCCAAGGAAGCCCTGCGCTACCGGACGGCGCTCTACCAGGGATTCGAGTCGCTGAAGCAGCGCCCTATTTCGACTCGAACGGCCGTCGAGATCTGCCGGACCGTGACCGGAGTGGCACTCGACATCCGCCGCACGCCAGGAACGACCCTGAAGAATACGTTCACTGGAGAGGTCATCTATACACCACCGGAAGGAGAGGCGCGGCTCAGGGGTCTGCTTGCCAACTGGGAGGCCTTTCTCAATGCGGATTCGGACATCGACCCGCTGGTGCGCATGGCGATCCTGCACTACCAGACGGAGGCGATTCACCCATTCCCCGATGGGAACGGACGTACCGGACGCATCCTCAATATCCTGAGCTTGGTCCAGTACGGCGTGCTGGATCTGCCCACGCTCTATCTCAGCCGTCACATCCTGCGCACGAAAGCCGACTACTACCGGCTGCTGCAGCGGGTCACGACCCATGCGGAGTGGGAGCCCTGGATCCTCTACATGCTGACGGCGGCCGAGGTCACCTCGATCTGGACCAACGCCAAGATCAGGGCTATCCGCCGGTTGATGGATGCGACGGCGGACTACGTTCGCGCGGGTGCACCGAGGATATATTCGCACGAGCTGGTGCAGCTCATATTCGCGCAGCCCTATTGCCGGATCGGCGATCTCGTGCAATCCGGCATCGCCAAACGCCAGGCCGCATCCGTCTATCTGAAGGCACTGGCTGAGATGGGCATTCTCGAGGAGAAGAAGGTGGGTCGCGACAAGCTGTTCGTGCATCGCAAGTATCTTGCGCTGCTGTCGAGCGACGAGCATACGTTCGAGCCCTACGGGGTCCCCTCCCTGCCGATCAGGCCTGCCGAGCGGGTGATATGATGACGGCCGAAGTTGCCCAGCGACTCCAAGAGATCCAGTCCCGCATCGCAGCGGCGGCCCGGGAGGCCGGCCGCGAGCCATCCGCCGTGCGCCTGATCGCGGTCTCGAAAACCTTCGATGCTCCACAAATCCTGCCCGTGATCGAGGCCGGGCAGCGGCTGTTCGGCGAGAACCGGGTGCAGGAAGCCAAGGGGAAGTGGCCGGCGCTGAAGGAACGCTTTCCTGATGTCGAGCTCCATCTGATCGGCTCCCTGCAGTCGAACAAGGCGAAGGAGGCCGTGCAGCTCTTCGATGCCATTCATTCCATCGACCGGTCGAAAATCGCCCGCGCCGTAGCCGAGGAGATGGAGAAGCAGGGCCGGCGCCTGAAGCTCTTCATTCAGGTCAATACGGGTGAGGAGCCACAGAAGGCCGGGGTCATGCCGCGCGAGGCTGCAGCCCTGGTCCGGCATTGCCGGGAGGATCTGAGCCTCGAAATCGCGGGTCTCATGTGCATTCCTCCGGCAGACGATGAGCCGGCCATCCATTTCGCATTTCTGGCGAAGCTCAGCTCCGAGCTCGGCCTCGATGAGCTCAGCATGGGCATGAGCGCCGATTTCCAGACGGCCGTTTCCTTCGGCGCGACGTACGTGCGTGTCGGGAGCGCCATCTTCGGCGCACGCTGAGGCTACAGTCGGCCCGCGTCTATCGTCAGCAGGCCGAAAGTCTCTAACGCTGACTGATGTTTTCTGCTAGCATTCAAGAGCTTGGTCATATGGGTATGACTGAGCCGATCAACAATAAACCCATGCGGAGGAAACACTTATGCGTGCCCTCTCAGTCTTTGCCGCGGCTGGCGCCGCCTTGATCGCACTTCCCGCTCTCGCGCAACAGCCCAGCGCAGGCAATCTCGAAAAGCTTTCCAAGTTTCAGTCGACGGGGACCCCGATCGACATCCCCCAGATCCCGCAACAGGGCCCCAAGGCGGATCAACTTCGAAAAAACCTGAAGCAGATCAAGCTGCCGCCCGGCTTCAAAATCGATCTTTACGCTCTCGTTCCCGATGCCCGGCACATGGCGGTCGGTCCCCAGGGTGTCGTGACGTTCGTCGGTACACGAAAGAACAAGGTCTATGCCGTTACGGACCGCGCCAAGATGGGCGTGGCCGAGGAGGTGAAGGAGTTCGCGCCCTCCATCCAGTTCAAGATTCCGAATGGCGTCTGCTTCTCACCCGATGGCTTCCTGTTCATCGCCGAGCAGAACCGGGTGCTGGTGTTCCCCGCTGCTGAGTTCTTCTACGAGAGTCCCGACGTGGCGGCCTTCGTGGTCGTGAAGCAGGGCGAGCTGATCCCACCGGAGGAGGAAAGCTTCAATCATACCGCCCGCGTCTGCCGGGTCGGACCTGACGACAAGCTCTATATCACGCTCGGCCAGCCCTTCAACGTCTTCGAAAAGGAGAAGATGGATCTCTACAAGCGGGCCGGCCTCGGCGGCATTATCCGCGTGAACCGGGAGGGACGGCAGCGGGAGGTCTTCGCGACCGGCGTCCGCAACTCGGTCGGCATGGACATCAACCCGAAGGACAAGTCGGTCTGGTTCACCGACAACCAGGTGGACGGCATGGGAGATGAAATCCCGCCGGGTGAGCTGAACCGCGCCGACAGGGCCGGCCTGCACTTCGGCTTCCCGTGGTACGGCGGTGGGAAGGTGCGCACGGTGGAGTACAAGGACAGCGAGCCACCGGCGAATGTCGTCTTCCCGCAGGTCGAGATGGACGCCCACGCCGCGGACCTCGGCATGACCTTCTATACGGGCAAGCAGTTTCCGGAGAAGTATCGCGGCGGCATCTTCTCAGCGCAGCATGGCTCCTGGAACCGCACCAGTCCTGTCGGCGCCCGGGTGATGTTCACAAGCCTCAAGCCCGACGGTACGGCTGACAAGACCGAAGTCTTCGCCCAGGGCTGGCTGACGCCCGACGCGGAGTACATGGGCAGGCCGGTGGACGTGGCCCAGCTTCGCGATGGGTCGATTCTCGTATCGGATGACTTCGCAGGAGCTATCTATCGGATCAGCTATGAAGGCAACTGATCTTAGTTGCGCGGCGGCCGTCTTGGTCGCCGCCTTGCTTGCTGGCGGCCCTTCTCAAGCCGGCGGAGATGTTCAAGCCGGCCGCCAAAAGGCGCTGAAGTGCCAGACCTGCCATGGTCTCGATGGCGTCTCCAGAATTCCGGACGCACCTCACATCGGCGGGCAAAATGAGTTCTATCTCATCAACAGCCTCAAGGCGTACAAAACGGGTTTGCGTCAGAACAATATGATGGGCCTCATGGCCGCCGATCTGAGTGATGAGGACATTGCCGACCTGGCGGCCTACTTCGCGAGCCTTGAACCGAAAAACCAGTAGCCACGCGCACGCGCTGTCCCCGGCGCGGCCGGAAATCAGCGCCAGTGCTCACCGATCCACTTCGTCGGCTTGGTGTGCTTGTATAGCTTCTCGTGCCAATGGCGGACCGGCCATTCACCTGCGAGTGCCTCGTGCTGTTTTGGCCGTCCTGTGAACGCCACCACTTTCGTATCCAGGGGGAGCCGGGCCGGCACGAGGAAGCGGAGTGGCCATGCTGGCAATAGCGAGTGCTTGAAGCTGACGCACCACCCTTTCGGCCAGAACAGCATGTCTTCGATCGTATCTGAAATGTAATGCTGATCGGTGCGCCAGCGCTGCATTATGTTTCTAAAGTTCTGCTCGAATTGTTCGAAAATGTGTGTGTACCGCCCCACGGGAAATCGGAACACAGATGTGTTGCCGATATGCTGGCCTTCCTGGGTCCAGTTTTCTATCACGATGTAACGCCCGGGCTCGAAATCAAACAGCGGATCGAGCGACCCGACGATCACAAGGTCCAGATCAAGGAACAGCACGTCGCCTTCGAGGCCGGCCAGCGGATATTGCCAGACCGAGATCTTGCGCCAGGTCGACCAGGCCATGCGCTCTGGAAGCGAGATATCAGGCAGGGGCGCCGTCTCGATATCCGATGAGATGCCGCTTTTGTCGTCGGTAAAGCAGAGCAATCGCGTAGGTCGGGCGACATTGCGCCGGATCATCGAGGCAAGCCGGTTGACGTATTCGGGGCCGTAGCGCGTGCCCCATTTCATGCAGATGATCGTCTGCTCGGTTCCGCTCACCCCATTTCCCTCCGGTCGCTGAATTCTGTGGAAAGTGGTTAGGCGCGGGCACTGTTCCGAGCTTAGGGGCGCGGCTCGAGCCTGGAAAGCAGCCAGATCCGGTTTTCCAGTCCAATTTTGCCTCGTGTGCCGACCCGCCGGCTTCGCGGTGGTAGTTTGACAAACTGATTCGCGTCGCATTCGAGGTGGGAGGGGCTGGTATGGCACAAAATTCGGCTGCTGCGGTCAGTGATCGCGTGGAGATGGCGCCAGATGTGCTCGAACGCGAGACGGCACAGGATTCCATCACCCGTACCTCCGGCAAAAGCCAGCAGCGTGGCAGTCCCGCAGCGAACAGATCAGCTGACGGTTGGCGGCGTTTCACGCTGGACGTCTGGATTACCGATCTCAACTCTTTCGAGTTCGGCATCTATCGCCATTCCCGTAACCGGGCGAAGTCGCGTCAGTTCTCGACGGACATGGACATCTTTGCGGAGGTGAAGGAAGGCGGCCAGCGCACCGGGGTCATCGGCTATCGCGAGGACCTATGGAAGCAGAATTCCGGCATGGACAAACGTCTGATCATCAGGCTGTTCTCTGACAGCCTGAACTGGCGCGCCACGATGGATCTGATGATGGGGCGCAGCCTGCAATTGACGCTCGGCGCGCGCGGCATCCCGGTGACGGCCTTTGCCATCAATACGCACGAGGACAAGTCCATCATTTATCTGGAGCGGTCGGCCAACAAGTGGCCGGTGCTTCCCGAGAACTTCTCGTTTTTTATCATTCGGGAGGGCAAGCCGGTTTTCTACCGCTTGCGGCACGACTTCTTCAGCGTCGGCGGTGACTATACTCTCCTGGATGAGCGCAGCCGCAAGGTCGGGCACATCGACGGCCGCCTCTTCACGCTTGGCGGCTATTGGAACTGCAAGGTGCGTGAGGATCACGCCGACGACAAGCTGATGACGGTGATGAAGCTCTTTGCCGGGGGAATCGGCTTCAATTCAGCTTGCCGCAGGCACATCAAGCGGCTCGCGGCAGACGTTCGCGCCGGAAAGCTGGCGCCGAAGCTGGAGCGGTACGAGGCGGAGTACTACCTCAATCCTCGGCGGGTGCGGTGAGCCGAAGGCTCTCCGTCAGCTCCAGACTGTTTCGGAGAGGCCGAAGCGCGCCTCGCACTGGCATCTGCCGCAATCCTCGACTAGACCTCCCGTTTGCGGATCCTAGCGAGGGACGAAATCGAAAATGAGTGGGACTCCCGGCCTCGAGGCCTTGGCGCAGGGCGTGATCCTGTCGCCGTTCACGCGCATTGCCCGGCTGCTCGACGGCGTGGCGCCCGGCTACGAGAAGGTCATCGAGATGACCGCGGGCGACCCGAGGGA
>JAEVZQ010000058.1 GCA_023392135.1 Pseudomonadota bacterium
GAAGAAGCGGCTGTAGCCTTCGTCCTCCGCCATGAATTCCGCCGAGTAGAGGTGAATGAGGAAGCTTACGAAGGTCACGACCAGCATCATCACGACGGAGAGCGCGTCGAGATAGAAAGCGACATCCGGGTTGAAGCCTGCGACCGCGATCCAGCGCCAGACGATCTGGGTGTAGGGCTGCGGGTTGCTGAGAAAGGCCGCCGCGACGATGAAGGAAATGATCGTCGAGACGCCGACGGAGCCGACGCCGATCACGGCGATCCATCGTCGTGGCAGGGTCCCTGCCGTGGCGAACAGGATGGCGAAGCCGAGGAGGGGAAGGGCGGGAACAAGTGCCAGCAGCTCCAGCATCTTCAGCCCCGCATCTCGCTTGCCGCGTCGGCGTCGACCGTCGCTGCGCGATAGTAGAACTGCAGGATGAGCGCGAGGCCGACCGAGACTTCGGCGGCAGCCATCGCAAGGATGAGCAGGAACATGACCTGGCCGTCCGCCTCTCCCCAGCGCGCGCCGGCGGCGATGAAGGCCAATGCCGCCGCGTTCAGCATGATCTCGATCGACATCAATATGAAAATGATGTTGCGACGTGCCAGGACGCCGATGAGTCCTAGCGAAAGCAGAACGGCCGCCAGCAGCAGGCCGTATTGCATCGCGACGTCGGCCGTCAATTCGCCGTTCACGCGTTCGCTCCGTTTCCCGCAATTCGAGATGACCCCTGAAGGCAACCCGTATCTTTCCTGCGGGTCTTCACCCCTGCGCCTCCCGTTGCGCCCGTTCTTCGCCGGCCGTTTCCATGTCGCGTTCGACGCGTCCGGCTGTGACTTTCTCGCGCCGCGAGAGGTGATATGCGCCAACGAGGCCGGCGAGCAGAAGCATGGAGCCAAGCTCGACAGCCAGGAGATACGGCCCGAAAAACAGCGCCCCGACCTCGCGCGGGGGAACGACAACGTTGGCGGAAATCGCGGCAGGGCCCTGCCAAAGCACGTAGACGAGAAGGCCCATCAGGACCGCCGACAGCCCACCCGGTCCCACCCAGATGCCCGGAGTGAGCCATTGCCGCTCCTGGCGTGCCGCCGCCTCTCCCAGGTTGAGCATCATGACCACGAAGACGAAGAGAACCACGATCGCCCCGGCATAAACGATGACTTCGAGGGCGGCGGCGAAAGGTGCGCCGAGGACGTAAAAGATGATCGCCACCGCGAGCAGCGAGACGATGAGATTGAGCAGTGCGTGGACGGCATTGGTTTCGATAATGACCATCACCGTTGCAAGGACGGCGACGACGGCCGCGATGTAAAAGGCAACGGTCATGGCATCAGCCCTCTGAGATCGAACGGCGGCTCCTCGTTCTCGGATTGGCCCTTATCCTTGCCGCCGATGGCCTTGCCTGCGACGCGATAAAAATTGTAACCCGGATATTTGCCGGTACCGCTGATCAGCAGGTCTTCTTTTTCATAGACAAGGTTGTGCCGCTCGTATTCGCTCATCTCGAAATCAGGCGTGAGCTGGATTGCATAGGTGGGGCACGCTTCCTCGCACCAGCCGCAAAAGATGCAGCGGGAAAAATTGATGCGAAAATATTCCGGATACCAGCGCCCGTTTTCGTCCTCGGCTTTTTGCAGCGAGATGCAATCGACCGGGCAGGCGACGGCACACAGATAGCAGGCGACGCACCGTTCCTGTCCGTCGGGATCGCGCGACAGGATGATGCGGCCGCGAAAGCGCGGCGCCAGATAAGCTTTCTCATCCGGGTATTGCACCGTTTCGCGACGGCGGAACAGGTGGAGAAAGATGCGCCAGAGCGTCACCAAACTACTGAGCACGCCGTACTCCTATGGATAGAACACCAGCAGAACCGCGCCGGTCACCGCGATGTTCAGCAAGGCGAGCGGCAGCATCGCCTTCCAACCAAGATCCATGAGCTGATCGTAGCGCGGCCGCGGCAGGGCGGCTCGCAGCAGGATGAAAAAGCTGACGAAAAATCCCGTCTTGATGAGGAACCATAGGATCGGCGGCAAGACCGGCCCGAGCCAGCCGCCGAGAAACAGCGTAGTGATCATCGCCGAAATGAGGATGATGCCGGCATACTCGCCGACGAAGAACATACCGAATTTCAGGCTCGAGTATTCGGTGTGGAAGCCGGCCACCAGCTCGCTTTCCGCCTCCGGAAGATCGAAGGGCAGGCGACGCGTCTCGGCTATTCCCGCAATCAGGAAAATAACGAAGCCGACGAATTGCGGACCGATGTACCAGAGATCACGCTGCGCCAGGACGATTTCCCGGAGATTGAATGTACCGGCCAGGAGAATGACGCCGAGAAACGACAGGCCCATGAAGACTTCGTAGCTCAGCATTTGCGCGGCCGCGCGAAAGCTGCCGAGCAGGGCGTACTTGCTGTTGGAAGCCCAGCCGGCTCGCACCGCGCTGTAGACGGAGAGAGAACTCATTGCCAGGAAAAACAAAATGCCGATGTCGTCGAGATCGGTGATGCCGATGCCGGGAGCGACCGGAATAACGGCAAATGCGAGGAGCACGGTGGCCATCACAATGGCCGGCGCCAGCACAAAAACCAGCCGGTCGGCAAACGGTGGGGTCCAATCCTGCTTGAACAGGAGCTTGATCATATCGGCGACGACCTGCAGGACACCGAATGGACCAACACGGTTGGGCCCGTACCGGTCTTGCCAGAAGCCCAGCAGTCGCCGCTCGATCCAGGTCAGCACCGCCGCAGCCCCGACGAGCACGATGAGGATGCCGAAGACGTTGGCGGTGCCCTGTGCAAGCTCGCTCATGACGGTGTCGCTGACCTCCCGTCTGGATCGCCCGCAGCAGTGACTGTGCCCCAATCGGGTAGGGAAGTGGCAATCGGCGTGAGCAGCCCGACGGGAACCCCGGCGACGCCATTCTGCAAATCCGGCCGCACTCTGACGGGCAGTCGCCATCTCGTGCCGGCTATGGCGAGCGTGGCGAACCCACCATCGGCGGTGCCGAGCGCCGCTGCATCACCAGGGTTCAGGGCGAGATAGGCGGCCGGAACGCGTTCCGCTACGGCCGGGGCCAAACGGCTCAATTCCTCGCTACCGTAGATTTCATATAGAGGAAGAACCAGCCATTCGCTCTTTCGTGCAACAAAGGCCGGAGGCGGCTGCTGACAATAAGAAGGCGAGGCATCCGATTGCGGCTCGATCAGCCGCACGCCTGGATCGCCGCCACGCAGCGGGCCGGCGATCTCCTCCTGGAATTTGTTGACCGCCTGCACGGAGTTCCATTTCGGCGCCCAGAAATACGGAATAACTGCGGGCGGCAGGCTGCCGTAATAACCTTCCATCGTATAGGAGAACGGCGTATCCGGATCATCCGGCGGCCTGGGCTCGTGCACGGTCTCGGCGGCGTGGATTGCCGTGCGGGCGGTATAGCGGTGCGGCTCGCGGTGGATCTTGCTGCCGCTTACCCGGTAGCCGGCACCGGGTGCCGCATCGCGGATCGGCGCGAGGACGGGAAACGCCGCGGCGCACGCGGCTGTAACGTCATCCAAACGGTTCCATGCCGGATCGGGCGCACGGCCGATGGCCGTCATGACATCGTTCATCCATCGCCAGCTCGCCTGCACGTCGTCCACCGGCACGACGACCTGGAAGAAGCGCTGTGCCCGGCCCTCGTTGCTGACGAGCGTGCCGGCGACCTCGGCGAAGGTCCCGGCCGGAAGCACCAGCTCGGCCCGGCGCACCGTGTCGTTCATCAGGTGGTCGATGGCTATAAAGTGGGGGACCCGTCCGAGGCAGCGCTCCACCGCCGCTTCGTCGGTCCGGCGATAGAGGTCGTTTTCCAGAACGATCAACGCCTGCGCTTCGCCGGCCTCGATCGCCTGGAAAGCCTCGGCCAGCGTGCCGCCTCCCATGAGCCCGAGACCGAAGTTGTTGCATTCGGGTGCGATCAGGCAGAGCGCGCCGGCATGGCCCATCCGGCACAAGGCCCAGGCGACGTTGGCGGCGGCCTCGATGAGAGCGGCGCTTGCGCAACCGGTGCCGGCAACGATGAGCGGCCGTTTGGCTGCAACGAGCGCTCCGGCGATTTTTCTCGCCAGCGCATCGATTTCAGGGCCGAGGTCGGGAACGGCCGGGGAGGCATCATCGATGCTATGAGCCACGGCAAAGCCGAGGCGTGCCAGATCGTCGGGAGCCGCGCGAAATGAGCGCGTGGCGATGTCATCGAGCCGCGTCGCATCCGGAGTTGCGAGGAAGAGCGGGCTTCTCTCCTCGCCGCCGGCTTCGCGGACGGCCTGATCCTGCCAGCGCGGGATCTTGAGCTCATCTGCGAT
>JAEVZQ010000070.1 GCA_023392135.1 Pseudomonadota bacterium
CTGCGTCGCGGCGTCGAGGTCGGAACCGAACTGCGCGAAGGCGGCCATTTCGCGGTACTGGCTGAGCTCGCCCTTGAGTGAGCCCGCAACCTGCTTCATCGCCTTGATCTGGGCGTTGCCGCCCACGCGCGACACCGACAGGCCGACGTTCACCGCCGGGCGGATGCCCTGGTAGAACAGGTCCGTCTCGAGGAAGATCTGGCCGTCGGTGATCGAAATCACGTTCGTAGGAATGTACGCTGACACGTCGTTGGCCTGCGTCTCGATGACGGGCAGGGCGGTCAGCGAACCGGCGCCATGGTCGTCGTTGAGCTTCGCCGCGCGCTCCAGCAGCCGGGAGTGCAGGTAGAACACGTCGCCGGGGTAAGCCTCGCGGCCGGGCGGGCGGCGCAGCAGCAGCGACATCTGGCGGTAGGCGACGGCCTGCTTGGAGAGGTCGTCGTAGGCGATCACGGCGTGCATGCCATTGTCGCGGAAGTACTCGCCCATCGTGCAGCCGGCGAACGGCGCCAGGTACTGCATCGGCGCCGGGTCGGATGCCGTCGCGGCAACGACGATCGAGTACTCGAGCGCGCCCCGCTCCTCCAGCACCTTCACGAACTGGGCGACGGTCGAGCGCTTCTGGCCGACGGCGACGTAGACGCAGTAGAGCTTTGCCTTCTCGTCGTCGCCCTGGTTGAGGGGCTTCTGGTTGAGGAAGGTGTCGAGGATGATGGCGGTCTTGCCGGTCTGGCGATCGCCGATGATCAGCTCGCGCTGGCCACGGCCGATCGGGATGAGCGCGTCGATGGCCTTGAGGCCGGTCGCCATCGGCTCGTGCACCGATTTGCGCGGCAGGATGCCCGGCGCCTTCACGTCCACGCGCATACGCTTCGTGGCCTTGATCGGTCCCTTGCCGTCGATCGGATTGCCGAGCGCGTCGACGACGCGGCCGAGCAACTCCGGCCCGACCGGCACTTCGACGATGGCGCCCGTCCGCTTGACGGTATCGCCTTCCTTGATGCCGCTGTCCGGGCCGAAAATAACGACACCGACGTTGTCCGCCTCGAGGTTCAGGGCCATCCCGCGGATGCCGCTTGGAAACTCGACCATTTCACCGGCCTGAACGTTGTCGAGGCCGTAAACGCGCGCGATGCCGTCGCCGACCGACAGCACCTGGCCGATCTCGGAGACCTCCGCCTCCTTGCCGAAGTTTTTGATTTGCTCCTTCAGGATCGAGGAGATCTCAGCGGCCCGGATGTCCATCAGCCAACCTCTTTCATACGGATCTTGAGTGAATTGAGCTTCGTGCGCAGCGACGAGTCGATCATCCGGCTGCCGATCTTGACGACGAGGCCGCCGAGCAGCGCGGGATCGACACGAAGGTTCACCTGCACGTCCTTGCCGACGGACGTCTTGAGAGCGTCCTTCAGCGCTTTCATCTGGTCATCCTTCAGCGGGAAAGCCGAAGCGACATCCGCCTCGACCTCGCCACGAGCCTTCGCGCACATGGCGCGGAATGCCCGGATCATGTCCGGGGCCGCGAACAGCCGGCGATTGCGGGCGGCGAGCTTCAGGAAATTCGCCGCCAGCCCACCGATGCCGACCCGCTCCAGCACCGCCGAAACGGCATCGAGCTGCTCGTCGCTGGAGAAGACCGGGCTGCGCACCAGGCGCCTCAGGTCCTCGCTGTCGTCGAGCAGCTTCTGGAACTCCACAAGATCCTGCTCTACCTGCGCGAGCTGTTGCTGCTCCTCAGCTAGCTCGAATAGTGCCGAAGCGTAGCGCCCTGCTACACTTGCCATAATCGGTTCGTCGGTCGCCACTTCGAACGGCCTCATCGCGTTGAGGATATAGGGGGCATTGGCCGCGGCGGTCACCCGCTCGGGCGAAGGGGCATCTGCAAAAGGGGCGCCCGCGCGGCTTCGCGCCCCCTTCCAGAAGCCGGGTTCCGTCTAACACGGTAGGCGCGGGCCATCAACCGCCGGAATCAGCCTCAATGCCGCATTCCGATCCCGACCAATTCCGGCGCGGAAGGCTTTCGACTCACACCCTTTTTTGGTTGCATTGAAGTCTTTTGTGCAACCTTCGATTAACTTTGGCCTAGAGGAAATTGTAGGGATCGATGTCGACCGTCAAGCGGAGGTCCCCCTTCGGATCGGGTGCGGCCGACAGCCAGGCTCGCAGGTAGGCCTGCAGATCGACCTCGCGCGGCGCCTTGACGAGAATACGCCAGCGATGGCGGCCGCGAACCACGGCCAGGGGCGCTTCAGCCGGCCCCAGCACCTCTATTCTCTCGGCGAGCGGCGCCCGGCGGACCACCTCGCGGGCGTAACCCTCGGCCATTTCCTTGTGGCGCGTAGAAATGATGAGTCCCGCCAGCCGGCCGAACGGGGGCAGCGTGGCGAACTGGCGCTGGGCGATCTCCCGATCGAGGAAGGCCTCGCGGTCACCGGAGATGATTGCCTGCATGACGGGGTGATCCGGCATGTGCGTCTGAACCAGTCCGCGGCCCTGGGCAAAGGACCGGCCGGCGCGTCCCGTCACCTGATGCAGGAGTTGGAAGGTGCGCTCGGCCGCGCGCGGATCCGCCTGCCCGAGCCCGAGATCGCCGTCCACCACGCCGACCGTGGCAAGGTCCGGAAAGTGATGGCCCTTGGCAACGATCTGCGTGCCGATGATGATGTCGGCCTCGCGGTTCTCGATCGATGCGATCACCTTGCGCATCTCGGCGAGGCCGGGGATCAGGTCGCTGGAAAGGAGGGCGAGCCGGGCAGTGGGGAACCGCTCCGCCACTTCCTCGGCGATGCGCTCGACCCCGGGACCGCAGGCCACCAGCGACTCCGCCTCGCCGCACTTGGGGCATTTCTCCGGAATGGGCAGCGCGAAGCCGCAGTGATGGCATGTGAGCTTGCGGCGGAACCGGTGCTCCACCAGCCACGCGGAGCATTGCGGGCACTCGATCCGGGTGCCGCAGGTCCGGCACAGCGTCAGCGGCGCGTAGCCGCGGCGATTGAGGAACAGTAGCGTTTGCTGACCCCGAGCCGCCGTCTCAGTGAGCGCCTCGACAAGAACCGGCGACAGCCAGCGGCCTTTATCGGGCTGGTCCTTGCGAAGATCGACGGCCTCGACCTGCGGGAGATCGGTGCCGGAATAGCGGCCCGGCAGCACGAGATGGCGGTAACGCCCGGTGAGGGCATTCACGTAAGTTTCGATCGATGCCGTTGCCGAGGCGAGCACGACCGGGCATTTGCCGAGGCTGCCGCGCACGACCGCCATGTCGCGGGCCTGATAATGCACCCGGTCGTCCTGCTTGTAGCCCTGGTCGTGCTCCTCATCGACGATGATGAGGCCGAGCTCGCGAT
>JAEVZQ010000106.1 GCA_023392135.1 Pseudomonadota bacterium
CGGTCATGCCGAGCCACGCGCACGTTCACTTGGCGGACTTCGGAAAGCAGGTCAGGGTGGCTGGCATGGTGGTGCGCTCCGGTGATCTCATCCACGCCGATCGCCACGGTGCCGTCGTCATCCCGCACGCGCTCGCCGAGAAGGTCCCCGCGGCTTGTGAGCTGATGGCGCGTAAGGAGGCCGTGATCCTCGACATGGCCCGGAAGCCGGGATTCACGGTCGAAATGCTCAAGGAAGCGCTCTCGAAACAGGACGAAATCCATTGAAGCACAAGGTCGTCTGCATCCAGCCGATCCACCCGGAAGGTATGGAGATCCTGCACGCGCGCGAGGATCTGGAGGTCATCGTCCCCGAAAGCCCGGAGCCGCAGTATTGGGAGCAGCATTTAGCCGATGCCGAGGCGATCGTCGTTCGTGTAACGCGGATCGAGCGCTGGATGATCGAGAAGGCGCCGCGGCTGAAGGTGATCTCCCGCCATGGCGTCGGCGTCGACAACATTGATGTCGAGGCGGCGACCGGGCGCGGCGTCGTCGTCGCCACCATCGGTCTCGCGAACGCGCCCTCGGTAGTCGAGCACACGCTGGCCATGATGTTCGCGCTCGCCAAGCGCCTGCGCGAGTTCGACCGCGCCGTGCGCACGGGCGACTACATGATCAAGATGAAGCTCGACGCCATCGACGTTGCTGGACGGTCGGTCCTCATCGTCGGGCTGGGGCGCATCGGCAGCCGCCTCGCCGTTGCCTGCAACGCGCTCGGCATGCATTGCATCGGCATAGACCCGGCCTTCTCTGCGGATGAGATCCGCGCAATGGGGTGCGAGCCTGCTTCCAGCCTGCATAATGCGTTGCCGCGGGCCGATTTCGTCTCGCTGCACTGCCCGCTGCAGGCCGATACGCGCAACCTGATCGGCGCGCGCGAGCTCGCGCTGATGAAGCCAACGGCGTTCCTCATCAACTGCGCCCGCGGCGGCATCGTCGACGAGGCCGCGCTGCTCGATGCGCTGGAAAGCGGACGCCTGAAGGGCGCAGGGCTCGATGTTCAAGTTGTCGAACCGCCGACCGCCGACGATCCGCTGCTGAAGTCGGACAAGATCATTCTCACACCACACGCTGCCGCGACAACGGCGGAAGGTGTGGTGCGGGTGTCGAAAATCGTGGCACAGAACGTCCTCGACCATTTCGATGGACGTCTGCCCGCCGCCCACATTTTCAATCCAGAGGCGCTCTCCCGCGCCAAGAGCTGAGTGAGGGGCAAAGCTATGCGCAAGAACGCCATCCGCAAAACGCTGGCCGAAGGCGGCCGCGTGGTGAACGCCTGGTGCTCGATCCCGAGCTCCTATTCGGCCGAAGTGATGGCGCATCAGGGCTGGGACAGCGTCACCATCGACATGCAGCACGGGCCGGTCGATTATCAGGTCGCCTTCACTATGCTGCAGGCCATCTCCACGACGCCCGCAGTGCCGATGGCGCGTATTCCGTGGAATGATCCTGCCATCATCATGAAGCTGCTCGATGCCGGCGCTTACGGGCTCATCTGCCCGATGATCAACAGCAAGGCCGAAGCCGAGGCATTCGTCGGTGCAGCACGTTACGCGCCGCTAGGCTTCCGCTCTTTCGGCCCGAACCGTGCCGTTCAGTACGGCGGCGCCGACTACTGGCAGCACGCCAATGACGAAGTGCTGCTGTTGGCGATGATCGAAACGACGAAGGCGCTGGAAAATCTGGACGAGATTCTCTCCGTACCGGGCCTCGACGGCGTCTACATCGGTCCTTCGGACCTGTCGCTCTCGATGGGTCGCACGCCGACGCTCGACCCGACCGATGCCGACGTGCTGGCGGCCATGGAGTCGATCCTCACGCGGGCTCGCGACAAAGGGCTGATCGCCGGCGCACATACAGATAGCGCCAAGACCGCGCTCAAGCGCTTCAATGAAGGCTTTCAGCTCTGCACGATCCTGAACGATGCGCGGCTGCTGGCGATGGCGGCGAAGGCGGCCGTTCGCGAGGCCAAGGGCGAAGCTCCCGCCGCGCAGGCAGCGAAAACGTACTGATGGCGTGATTGTTCAGGCAATCCACCAGCCCACACCTCGACTGAGGTGTGGGTCGAGATTCCATTGGGGTGCTCTACTCGGCCTCGCTCGGCTCATCGCGAGGCAAGAGCACCACCACTTCGGCGCCTGGATTGCGATTGCGAAACTCCACTGTGGCATCCAACCGCTGCGCAAAGGCCCTGACGAGCCGTATGCCCAATCCCCGCGTCGCCTTCGGATCGAAGTCTTCCGGCAGGCCCACGCCATTATCGGCCACGGACACTTCGAGCTTGTCGGACGCGACCGCGGCGACCGTCACCCAGACGGGCCCTTTCTCCCGGTCCGGATAAGCATACTTCATGCAGTTGGTGACGAGTTCCGTCACGAGCAGCGCGAGGGGGATGGCACGATCAGTCGGGATCTGGATGTTCTCAGCCAAATCGAAGTGAATTGCACCGTCGTACAGCGCCGTACTGACCTCCTGGAGGTAGACGCCGACGTCCAGATGGGAGAATTCCGCCGTCTTGTAGAGGCGCTCGTGCGCCTTGGCGATGGCCATCACCCGCGCCTGAGCGTCGCCAAGAAGGCGCCGAACCTCCCCATCATCCACACTACCTGCCTGCATGCGCAGCATGCTGGCCACGAGCTGAAGGCTGTTCTTGACGCGGTGGTTGACCTCCCTAAGTAGCGCCTGCCGATGGTCGAGCAGGGTCTTGAGCTGCTGCTCGTAGCGCCGCCGCTCGATTGCCATGCCGATGATATTGCCGGCGCCCTGCAGAAACGGCAGATCGCTCTCGCTGAACTCTCCGGGATCGAGACTGTCGACCTCCAGCACACCGAATGGCGCGCCCTCGCCTTGAATGATCACGTTCATGGCGCGCTTCACGCCGTATCTGACCAGCAGGTCCGGCGTTCGAAACCGTTGCTCGTGCTCCAGGTGGTTGGAGATGACGGGCTTGCCCGTCTGCAAGGCGTGCCCCGCAGGCGAAGCGGCATCGGCGCCGATCACCTCCTTGCCGATGACCTCACTTCCCCAGCCGTGCCCGGCGACGACGAGCAATCCGCTGTGATTCGGCAGGAGGCGAAGAACTTTGGAGAACTGGGCGTTGAGCCCTTCGGCGCTCAACCGAGCCGTCTGGTTGAGCAGTACTTCGGACATTCCGCCCTGGAGTGCGCCCACGCTGAGCTGGGACAGAATCTCCTGCTGCCTGATCCGATACCGCAGCTCGTCGAAGCTCGCGGCAGGAAGACCAGCGGTTTTCGGGTTCGATTCCACGATCGGCTGGCTATCCTTGGG
>JAEVZQ010000111.1 GCA_023392135.1 Pseudomonadota bacterium
CCCCTCGGAAGCTCCTGCCGACGCGCTCATCCTGTCGAAGCGAATCGGCCGCTGACCCCGCGGGTGGACGCGTCGCGCGCGGGTCATCTATAAGCGAGAACAAAGGCGGAAAGATCCGCCGTGGAGGGGCTTGGCGTAGCAGGATGACCGGCGCAGGCGATCAGTCCCAGAGCCGCATCGAGAGGCTTTGCAGTGAGCGTGGGCTGCGGATGACAGGCCAGCGCCGCACCATTGCGCGCGTCCTCACCGAGGCAGAGGACCACCCGGACGTCGTCGAGGTCTACCGGCGCGCGCACCAGGCCGATCCACGGATTTCCCTGTCGACCGTCTATCGGACCGTGAAGCTGTTCGAGGAGAAGGGGATCCTCGAGCGCCACGAGTTCGCCGCTGGGCGCCGTCGCTATGAGGAGGCTACCCGTGAGCATCACGATCACCTGATCAACCTCGAAACGGGGCAAGTTATTGAATTCCGGAACGAAGATATCGAGAAGCTGCAGGAACGCGTAGCTCGGGAGCTCGGGTTCGAGCTGGTCGGCCATCGGCTCGAGTTGCACGGCATACCGTTGCGCCGCAAAAAGGGCACGTGACCGCGAGCCAAAGCTGGCACGGTCGATAGACGAGACATGGGAACCGATCCGGGGACCGACCTGACGCCGAGCTCCAACCGACGAGGCGCGCCGCGGGCAGCCACCATACTTGCCGGATTTGCCGGCCTGACCGTGCCGCTCATGCCCGTGCAGGCCGGCCTGCTTCGGATTTCTCCGCACTATGCCCGGAAGTTCCCGCACTGGTATCATCGGCAGGTCTGCCGTCTGCTCGGGATCAGGCTGCATGTCGAGGGCGCCATTGCGGAGAATACCCCCGTTCTCGTGGTCGCCAATCACGTGTCCTGGCTGGACATTCCCGTGCTGTCGGCGGTGGCGCCGGTCTCGTTCGTCGCCAAGAAGGAGGTCGGAAGCTGGTCGTTCGTCTCGTCGCTGGCGCGCCTTCAACGCAGCGTTTTCGTCGACCGAGAGCGCCGCACCGCAATCGGACAGACGACGAGCGAGATCATCGAGCGCCTGCAATCCGGAGATAAGATCGTCCTCTTCGCAGAAGGAACATCGAGCGACGGCAATCGCGTTCTGCCCTTCAAGAGCCCGCTGTTCGCGGCGGTGAAACCGACGCTCGCCAAAGAGCACCCCGCCCCGGGCGCCTGCGTACAGACCCTTGCCATCGCCTACACGCATTTGCATGGCATTCCGCTGGGCCGGTCCGGAAGATCCCTCGTCGGCTGGTATGGCGACATGGAAATGGCTGGCCACGCCTGGGAGCTTCTCAAGGCCGGACCAATCGACGTGAGGATCAGCATCGACCCGCCAGTTTCACTCTCCGACTTCGCCGACCGTAAGGAGCTGGCCCGCTTTACTGAGGACAGGATCCGGCAAGCCCTTGCCAGATTACTGCGTAGTCAGAATAATTAGGACCTCTGAGCCTGGAACTATGGTTCGGACAGGCAAGCGGCTGGACATCGGACAAGAAATGATATTGCAATGCAGCAACCATGATCTATAGACGCGACAACACATTTCGGAACCTGAGCGATAGCTGAGCAGTATAGGATGATGCGGCGCAACCGATATTGCGGATGTCATTGCTGACGGGAGCTGTGAGGTTCTTTATGCCCGGGGCCAGGAAGGTCTTCATCAAGACGTACGGCTGTCAGATGAACGTTTATGACAGCGAGCGCATGGCCGAAGCCCTTGCGCAACACGGCTATGCCGAGACCGAGGACCCGGCCCAGGCCGACATGATCGTCCTCAACACCTGTCACATCCGCGAGAAGGCGGCCGAGAAGGTCTACTCGGAGCTCGGCCGCATGCGGCAGCTGAAAGTCGCCCGCGAGGTCGAAGGCAAGGAGACCCTGATTGCCGTTGCAGGCTGCGTCGCGCAGGCCGAGGGCGCCGAGATCATCGCGCGCGCTCCGGTCGTCGACCTTGTCGTCGGCCCACAGGCCTACCACCGCCTGCCCGAGCTTGCCGCCAAGGCGCAGGCTGAGCATCGCCCGCTCATCGACACGGAATTCCCGGATGAGGACAAGTTCGCCCGCCTGCCCGAGCGGAAGGGCACGCGGCCTGCCGCCGCCTTCCTGACAGTGCAGGAGGGCTGCGACAAATTCTGCACCTTCTGCGTGGTGCCCTATACCCGGGGCATGGAGATTTCACGCCCCGTCGCCCAGGTTGCCGAAGAGGCGCAACGGCTCGTCGAGCAGGGTGTGCGGGAGATCACTCTTCTCGGCCAGAACGTCAACGCCTACCACGGCGAAGGACCGGACGGGCGGACATGGTCGCTGGCCAAGCTCCTGCGGCATCTGTCCGGGATCGAGCAGCTCGAGCGCCTGCGCTACACGACGAGCCATCCCCACGATATGGACGAGGAGTTGATCGAAGCGCATCGCGACGTGCCGAAGCTGATGCCCTACCTGCATCTGCCGTTCCAGGCGGGTTCGGACCGCATCCTCGCGGCGATGAACCGGAAGCATACGGCCGAGGACTATCTGCGCATCGTGGAGCAGATCCGTGCGGCCCGCCCCGATATCGCGCTTTCCACCGACATTATCGTCGGCTTCCCGAGCGAGACCGAGCAGGAGTTTGAAGAGACGCTCGAGCTGGTGCGGCAGGTTGGATTTGCACAGGCGGTTTCCTTCAAGTACAGCCCGCGCCCCGGCACCCC
>JAEVZQ010000126.1 GCA_023392135.1 Pseudomonadota bacterium
GGCCAAGAAAAAGGCGGAAGAAGCCAAGAAACGCGCCGAGGCCAAGAAAAGGGAGGAGGAGCGGCGGAAGCGGCTGGCCGAGAAGAAGCGCAAGGAACAGGAAGCCAAGAAGAAGAAAGAGTTCGACGCCAATCGCATCGCGGCGCTGCTAAACAAGGTGCCGGACACCGCGCCGCGTGCCGGCGCGCCTGAGCCACCTGCCACCCAGACAAACGCGCGAGGCCCGGTCGCGGGCGCACCGGAGGGGCGTGATACACAGCTCTCCGCCAGTCAGCGATCGCTGCTCGGCGTCATGATGAAACGCGCCGTCAGCCGCTGCTGGAACATCAACAGCGGCCTCGAGGGCATCGATCGCATCGTGGTCGAGGTCGAGGTGCGGCTGCGTCCCGACGGGCGGCTGCAGGAGACGCCCCGCGTCGTCAATTCCGGGTCGGGACCATTGTTCGCCGATGCTGCGAACAGCGCCGTCCGCGCCCTCGTGCAGTGCGAGCCCTATGATCTGCCTGCAGAATTCTACGTGGGCGGTTGGGACCACATGGTGGTCACATTCGACCCGCAGCGAATGTTCTGATGAGAGCTACAACCCGCTACCAGCCGCAGCCGGCGATGGACAACAGGATCGAGACCGAGCGATGACCGGAGAGAAGACCAACAGCGGCATTACGCGACGTGCAGCCTTGCAGGCTGGACTGCTGGGCGCAGGCGCTGTCGTTGCGCCGAAGGCCTTCGGCCAGACCCGCGTTACGGTCGACGAGGCGAACCTCCAGCCACGACCCATTGCCATCCCGGATTTCCTCGGTGACGACCCGCGGCTCGGCGCCGAGGTCGCCGGTGTCGTCGCAGCCGATCTGGAGTCCTCGGGGCTGTTCCGTCCCCTGGACCGCGCGGCGTTCATCGAGCAGATCCGCGATCTCAACGTCGCCCCGCGGTTTGCCGACTGGCGTTCGATCGGCGCGGAAGGGCTCGTCGTCGGCCGCGTCGGCCGGATGGGGGATGGCCGGCTCAGGGCCGAATTCCGGCTGTGGGACACGGTTCTCGGCAAGCCGCTTGCGGGCCAGCAGTTCTCGACGGTGGAGGCCAACTGGCGGCGCATCGGCCATATCATCGCCGATCAGGTCTACGAGAAGCTGACGCTCGAGAAGGGCTACTTCGATACCCGCATCGTCTTCATCGACGAGACGGGACCGAAGGATCGCCGGCACAAACGGCTGGCGATCATGGACCATGATGGTGCCAATGTCCGGATGCTGACCGAAGGCCGGGAGCTCGTGCTCACCCCACGCTTCAGCCCGACCAGCCAGGAAATCACGTATATGGTCTATACCAGCGATCAGCCCCGGGTGGTGCTGATGCGGCTGGACACGGGCCAGCGCCACGTCGTCGGTGATTTTCCGGGCATGACCTTCGCGCCCCGGTTCTCGCCGGACGGACAGCGGATCATCATGAGCTTCCAGGTCGCCGAATCCTCGAGCATCGTGGAGATGGACCTGCGCTCGCGCCACTCACGCCAGCTCACCCGCACCTCGGCTATCGATACCGGCCCCTGCTACGATCCGACCGGGCGGCAGATCGTGTTCGAATCGGACCGCGACGGCGCACAACAGCTTTACGTCATGGAGAGCGACGGGTCGAACGTGCGCCGCATCAGCTACGGTGAGGGGCGCTACTCGACCCCGGTCTGGTCGCCGCGTGGCGACTACATCGCCTTCACCAAGCAGTATGCAGGGCAGTTCCTGATCGGTGTGCTGAAGCCGGACGGCTCCGGAGAACGCGTCCTGACCGAGGGCTATCATAACGAGGGGCCGACCTGGGCACCAAACGGCCGGGTGCTGATGTTCTTCAGGGACCAGCCGGGCGCCAGGGGCGGGCCGCGAATCTACTCGATTGATCTGACCGGCTACAACGAACGGTTGATTTCTACACCCTCGTTCGCGTCCGACCCTGCCTGGTCGCCGCTGCTGAGTTGAGCCGGAAATCGGACGCGAATTTACGAATCAGTAAGCGGTTCCGTGGTTTGATGATCCGGACGCTCCGCAGCGTGCCGTCGGGAGCTTCGCAAGAAATGCTCAGCCCTTACGCAAGTTGTCGTTGAGTGTAAGGGCTGAGAGCCAAGTCACACGGAGTTGCATAATCGCATCAACAGGGGCGGAAAACTAGCTTGTGGGTCCCTCCGTCCTTGATCTGCGTAATCCACACCGGTACCCCAATATTCGGCGACTGCCGAAGCCATTAGGAGATGACCATGCAGGGTGTAAAGGGCGCGATCGTTATTTCAACGATCATCGCGGCTGTGGCGCTAGGTGCGTGCCGCCGTGAAGTTCCGTACGAGCCGATGAAGCTCGGTGCGGATCTGCCTGTGGCCGAGACGGTCGCTCGCTAGAAATTCGGTGGGGGCCTGTAACATCATCAGGAGAATGAACATGAAGGGCGCTATCGTTGTCGCGGCTCTTGTTGCTGCGGTTGCTTTGGGGGCGTGCCGTAAGGAAGTTCCTTACGAGCCGATGAAGCTCGGCGCTTCTGTCCCGGCGGTTGAGGTTGCTCGCTAATCGGGGCAGTCTCTGCTGTAGCCTGCTGCAGCAGTACGAGATAAAGGCCGTGCCACTGGCCCTCAGGCAAGTGGTTCGGCCTTTTTTGTTTTCGCGCCAGTTTTTCTGGTTTCAGATCGCAAAACATTTGCAATGGCGCAGTTGTCCGTTCATGTAAGGCAATAGATTTATCATGAGCGGGTCGTTATGAGACGACCAATAGATCCAAAGCTGATCTTCAAGCATGCTTTGGGATTCGTCCAATGCGCGAGACTTCTTCGGCTTCAGACGAATTTGTCTAAACAACTATATGTTATTCCAGCGCTTCTTGTAATGGAAGTCTTCGCAATTGAGCTGTTACTCAAGTGCACTTTGGTAATTGAAGGTAAAATTCCGCCGAAGCATCATTTGCTCGACAAGCTTTTCCTTCAATTGAGTTTGGAGCGCAGGCAATCGATAGTGAATCGGTGGGATACATCGGCCCGTTCGCGTTTGGAGCCATTGGGAAAGGAGCTCAAGCTGCCCACTGACCTCCCATCAGCGTTGGGACGATGCAACAAAGCCTTCGAAGAATTGAGGTATGGTTACGAACATCCAGATCAGATGTGCTTCTACTTGGGTGATCTGCCAGAGATCCTTGTGACTGAGATCGTTAAACTTCGACAAAACTGGGTTCAATTCGGGGAGGCTCCTTAGCTTCAGCTATGTACGGCGAGTGGCGCTAGAGAGTGGCCATTGGACCACATGCCCAAAAATATGTGGGCAGAGAACTGATGCCTGTTGCCATCACGGCCCGCGCATTGTTTCAAGAGCCTGATGCCAGCCACATTTTTGCACGATGACGGCGCTAACCCTTTTCGGCACTAAGGGGCGCGGGATTTTGTTGCCGGTCCGATCACCGATTTTTGGTTCGCAAGCGGCCGGAACAGCAACGGAAGGGATCAGCCAGATGGAGACCTTGAAGCGATTGGCGGGCCTGGCACGCGTGTTGGCGGTCGTGCTGCTCGCGGTCTCGGCTGCCGGATGCGCAAATACGGCTCAGGATGCGGCAGGACTGGGCCCTGGCCGTGGCCCGGCAACGCCCGGCTCGCAGCGGGACTTCGTCCAGAACGTTGGCGATATCGTCTATTTCTCCACGGACAGCACCGATCTGACCCCGGAGGCGCAGCAGACGCTCAACGGTCAGGCGCGCTGGCTGCGGCAATACCCTCAGTACACCATCACCATCGAGGGTCACGCCGACGAGCGCGGCACGCGCGAATACAACATCGCGCTCGGTGCGCGGCGTGCAACGACGGTGCGGAACTATCTGGCTCAGAATGGCGTCGGCGCCAATCGCATCCGGACGATCTCGTTCGGCAAGGAGCGACCGGTGGCGGTTTGCAACGACATCTCCTGCTGGTCACAGAACCGCCGGGCACAGACCGTCCTCAACAACCGCGCCGGGAGCTGACGCGGCGGCTCCGGACGGCAGCCCTAGTGGAGCGAATTTGACATTTGATCCCCGTTTGCGGCACGTGCC
>JAEVZQ010000136.1 GCA_023392135.1 Pseudomonadota bacterium
GCGTCTGCACGGCATGGGCGAGGCGCTTTACGAGGAAGTCGTCGGGCGGGGCAAGCTCAACCGGCCATGCCGCGTGTACGCCCCGGTCGGCGGGCACGAGGACCTGCTGGCTTATCTGGTCCGCCGGCTGCTCGAGAACGGAGCCAATACCTCTTTCGTAAACCGGCTCGCAGACGAGGAGGCTCCGGTCGCCGACATCATTCGCGATCCGGTCGATGCGGCAGAGAGCGAGCGCGAGCTGCCGCCCGACGCGCGGCCGCCCGCGCTGCCGCTGCCGCGCGACATCTATGGTTCCGGGCGACGTAACAGCCTCGGCCTGCCGCTGAGCGAGCCGACGGTCCGGTCGGCCCTGCAATCGGAAATGACGGAAGGGCTCCGGCAGCCGCTGACGGTCGGCCCGATTATCGGCGGCGAGACGCCCGCCGAAGGCGAGGAGCTGATTGCGACCTGCCCGCACGATCATCGTCGTGAGCTTGGAACAGTGCGCCTCGCTGACGCTGGCATGGTCGAGGACGCGATCACTCGCGCCAGCGCAGCCGCGCCCGGTTGGGATGCGTGCGGTGGACCGGCACGTGCCGACATTCTGGAGAAGGCCGCGGACCTGCTCGAGCGCGATCGGGCGCGCCTGATGGCGGTGATCGTCGCCGAAGCAGGCAAGACGCTGGAGAACGCCCAGGCCGACATCCGCGAGGCGGTAGATTTCCTGCGCTACTACGCGAGCGAGGCGCGGCGGCTGTTCTCAGGCCCGACGGAGCTTCAGGGACCTACGGGCGAGCGGAACACGCTGGAGCTGCGGGGTCGCGGCCCGTTCGCCTGCATCAGCCCGTGGAATTTTCCGATCGCCATCTTCACGGGGCAGGTTTCTGCGGCTCTGGCCGCCGGCAACCCGGTGCTCGCCAAACCGGCCGAGCAGACGCCGATGACGGCCTATGTCACCACCAAGCTTCTGCATGAGGCAGGCGTGCCGCCGGATATTCTGCATTTGCTGCCGGGTGCTGGTGACATCGGCGCCATGCTCGTCAAGGACACGCGCGTCAAGGGCGTAGCGTTTACAGGCTCCAACGAAACGGGCTGGCACATCCAGCGGGCGCTGACCGACAGGCGCGGCGCCATCGTACCGTTTATCGCCGAGACGGGCGGCATGAACGCGATGATCGTCGATTCGAGTGCCCTTCCGGAGCAGGTGGTGCGCGACGCAGTCCGCTCGGCCTTCGACAGCGCCGGGCAGCGCTGCTCGGCGGCCCGGGTGCTGTTCGTTCAGGAGGACGTCGCCAAGCGGGTGATCGACATGCTGGTGGGCGCCGTCGAGGAGCTCGATCTCGGCGATCCGTTCGACTACGGGACGGACCTCGGCCCGGTCATCGATGAGACGGCCCAGGACACGCTCGATGCACACAAGGCGCGCATGTACCGCGAGGCGAAGGTGCTGGCCGATCTGAAGCTGCCGGAGAAATGCCGGGCCGGCACCTACGTTACGCCGGCGGTTTTCGAGATCGACCATATCGTCCGCCTCGAACGCGAGGTGTTCGGGCCCATTCTGCACGTCATCCGCTACGAGCTGGGGCATCTGGGAGAGGTGATCGACGCCATCAACGCGACCGGCTACGGACTGACGCTGGGTCTGCACAGCCGCATTGGGGCCGTCGCCGATTTCGTCGCGGAGCGCGCCCGCGTCGGCAATCTCTATGTCAATCGCAACCAGATCGGTGCCGTGGTGGGCGTGCAGCCGTTCGGCGGCGAGGGGCTGTCCGGTACCGGCCCCAAGGCCGGCGGACCGCACTACCTGCCGCGATTTGCCACGGAGCGCGTTCGCAGCACGGACATCACCGCGACGGGCGGTAATGTGCAACTCCTGGGGCTCGGTCTCGACTCCTCGCTTGCCACTGCGCGGCAATAACCCTCACGGATGCGTCCGGCTGATGTTGATCGTGGCCAGGCCAAGGATCACGAGCGCACCGCCCGCGGCATGGAACCAGGCCAATTGCTCGCCGATCAGCAGCATGGCCAGGATCGCCGTATAGAACGGGGTGAGGGTCAGCGCTGCGGTGGTGATGATCGGCCCGATCCGACGGAGCGCGAGATTGTAGGACATATACGAGCCGACGCTGGCAACCAGCACCAGGGTTGTGAGCCAGGCAACTGAGTGCGCATCGAGGCCGGGCGGGCCGGTCTGAGCCGTCTCGAAAACAGCCATTGGGAACGTGGCCGCCGCGCCGGCCAGACTCATGACCGCGAACAGCGCGAGTGGGCTGAGGCCGGACTTTTCTTGCTTCATCGCAATAGTATAGACGGTCCAGGTCAGCATGCCCGCAATCGCCCACAGGTCGCCGAGGCTCGGCCGGATGGCGGCGAGCAGGTCGAAGTTGCCACGGGTGATGATGGTCACTGCGCCGCCCAGGCACAGACCGACACCGGCGATAAGTATGATGCCGGGGCGGACTTCTCGGGTGGCGATTTCATAGAGTACGACGAATGCAGTCGTGGTGGCATAGATCAGGCTGACATTCGTGGCGGTGCCGGTCTGAACGCTTGCGTAAGCGGAATAGCCGCAAAATCCCATACCCAGCGCTCCGAGTACCAGGATGCGCGACCAGGATCGCCGGGAACTTGCCTGGCCATTTGAATAGGGGCGCCAGCGTTCGCTCTTAAGTCCGGCCGCAAGCATGGTGATGAGCAGGCCAGCTATCAGCCAACGCACGGACGTGAGCTGGGCCGGTTCAAAGACGCCCGAGAGCGCGCGGCCGACAATCGGGTTCAGCGCGAATGCGGCCGGCATCAGCACCAGCAGGAGGAGGTTGAGCAAGCCGCCCTTTCTTGAAGACACGTCTTCGTCGCAGAGTGAGCGAGGGT
>JAEVZQ010000197.1 GCA_023392135.1 Pseudomonadota bacterium
CGCTTATCTCGATGTGCCGACGCTCGGCCAGCCGGAAGTGTTCATTCAGATGAAGGACGGTCTGTTCGAAGCCGATGGCAGCATCGGAGCCGCGAGCCGCGACTTCTTGGAGGGATGGATGGACCGGTACGTTGCCTGGGTGAACAAGCACGCTGGTTAAGCACGATAAAGGACGAAGTTTGATGCTGGTCGAAGGTGAGTGGACGCACGATTGGCAGCCGGTGCAGAGCACCGACGCCAAGGGCGGGTTTGTGCGTCAGACATCAAGCTTCCGCAATTGGATCACCGTCGACGGCAGGGCCGGTTCGACCGGGCGCGCCGGCTTCAAGGCCGAAACCGGACGTTATCATCTCTACGTGGCGCTCATCTGTCCGTGGGCGTCACGGACACTGATTGCGCGGAAGCTGAAGCGTCTCGACGACGCAGTCGATGTTACGATCGTCGAGCCGGAGCTCACAGATCAGGGGTGGCGCTTCACAGCCAGGGACGCCGTGACCGGCGCCACCTATCTCCACGAGCTCTATACCCGCGCCGACAACCGCTTCACCGGCCGTGCAACCGTGCCTGTGCTGTGGGACAAGGCGTCATCCACCATCGTCAATAACGAGTCGGCCGACATCGTGCGGATGTTCAACACGGGCTTCGGCTCGCTCGCCGATGAGACCGTCGATCTTTATCCAGAAGAGTTGAGGTCGCAGATCGATGCGTGGAACGCCCGTATCTATCCGGCTCTCAACAACGGCGTCTATCGTGCCGGCTTCGCCACCACTCAGCTCGCTTACGAGGAGGCATTTCACGATGTATTCGATATGCTCGATGAGCTGGAGATGCATTTGCAGCGACGCACCTATCTCGTGGGCGACCGCTTGACGGAAGCCGATATCCGGCTGTTCGTGACCCTCGTGCGCTTCGACGTCGCCTATTACGGCCTGTTCAAGTGCAATCTGAAGCCCATTTCGGCTTATCCGGCGCTCACGGCCTACCTCGCCCGTATGCTCGCCGTACCGGGCATTCGAGAAACGGTGAGCATCGACCATATCAAGCGCGGCTATTACTCGATCAAAGCGCTCAATCCGAATGGGATTGTGCCGTTAGGCCCGGCTTGGGCATTGTGCGGCACCGCGCCTTGAGGCCGCGCGCCGGCATCCTGTAGGGGGGACATCATGGCTCTTGCACAGAGCGCACGAAAGATCGTGCCACTTATTTTGCTGCTCATTTCTTCGGGACTCGCTGCCTGCTCGTCGACGAATGCGGCGCTTTCAATCGGGCAACTTGTCCCGGACGGTGCGATACGGAAACAGGCGGAGGCCGACGGGCGCTATGGCGCGCTCAACGAAGAAAAATTCCCGGTTCGGGCGGTAAACCTCTCTCGTATCGATGAGCAATACCTGCGCCAGTTCGTCGATTTCGAGACTCGTGAACACCCCGGAACGATCGTCATCGATACGGAGAAGCGCTTCCTTTACCTCGTCCAGGAGGAGGGCAAAGCGATCCGCTACGGTATCGGAGTTGGAGTGGCGGGCCTGGAGTTCACCGGCGAGGCAGTGGTCGGCTTCAAACGGCAATGGCCCCGCTGGACGCCGACAACCGATATGATCCGCCGGAACCCTGAGCTTTATGAACAATGGAGGGGCGGAATGGAGCCCGGCCCAACCAATCCGCTTGGCGCCCGCGCGCTTTATCTATTCAAGGATGGCAAGGACACGCTGTACCGTATCCATGGAACCACAGAGCCGCACACCATCGGCAAGGCGGTTTCATCAGGCTGCATCCGCATGTTGAATCACGACGCCATCGATCTTTACCGGCGCGTGCCCGCCGGAGCCAAGGGCGTGGTTCTGGGCGGCCGAGTCGCCACGGCCAGCGCTGCTCCGCCTGGTGTCCCTGAAATGGCAGAGCAGGTGACTTTGCCGTAGATCAGGAGCGGTCATGAGAAAGCGATTGCAGCCGACCGGCGTTCCGGATCAGGATCAATCAGCGGACATCAAGACCATTCCCGGCGTTTCGAGGAAAGCGGGGATCGGATGGGCTTGGGAAGGATCGATGTCGGGGCGGCGCAATAGCTCGGGCCGTGTAGCGACATAAGCGGCAGCCGCTTCAAGCGCCAAGTCTTCCCGTTGGCGCCGTGCGACGATCTGGATGCCGACCGGCAATCCGGCGTTTGTAAAGCCGCACGGAACGGCAGCAACCGGCAGACCGGTGATGGTGAAGGCGTAGGTCGGCAGGAACACGTCGTAGAAGTTGGCGACGGGCTTGCCGCCGACACTATCCGGCAGCGGCTGATCCAGTCTGAAGGGCGGAGCGCCGCAGGATGGGGCGATGATGTAGTCGAATTGCTGCATCAGCGTTCGTACACGATGCCAATAGGCAGTCCTCATTTTCTCGGCCCTGGCGATCGTAGCGACATCGAGCTGGAGCGCAGCTTCGACCTGGCGCTTGAGAGGCAGGGTCATCAGATTCTCGGCTTCGCCGTAGAGCTCGCCGAACCGAGCGATCATGCCGAAGCCACGCGTACCGGCGATTATCTCTCGCAGGTCGCTGGCGTCGAACTCGATTTCCTCGACATGGCAGCCGAGATCCTCGAATGCCTGAGCCGCCGCTCGGGAAAGCAAGTCCACCTCAGGATCGACAGGCACCGCGCCGCCGAAGTCACGGCAATATGCGATACGCCGGCCAGCAACGCTGGTCACTCCCGTGGCAGCTTTGAGGTAGCCGAGCTCCTGTCGCGGCAGGCTCGACGGATCACGATCATCGGGGCCTGCCATGACCGAGAGCATCAGGGCCGCATCGACCGGATTAGCCGCGAGTGGGCCGACGACATGCGGCACCAGCGTGTCCCAGCCGAATGCGGCCGGATAGACCGGCACGCGTCCAGGTGCCGGGCGTATGCCGACGATGTTGTTGAACGAGGCGGGCGTCCGGATCGAGCCGCCAAGGTCGGTTCCGACCGCCAGAGGCGCAAAGCCCGCCGCGACGGCCGCCGCCGACCCGCCGCTGGAGCCGCCGGACGTGACCATTAAATTCCAGGGGTTGCGCGTCGTCCCGAAAAGGAAGTTGCTGGTGTTCACGTCGTGAGCGAATTCAGGCGTATTGGTTTTGCCGAGCAGGATCGCTCCCGCCGCCCGCACGCGCTCCACACAGACCGCGTCTTCCGACGGGACGTGGTGCTCCATCAGGCGCGAGCCCCACGTCGTGCGCAAGCCCTCGGTCTCGACGTTGTCTTTGACGAGGACCGGGACGCCCTCGAGCGCACGCGCCGGCTCACCTGCTGCCAGACGCCGGTCAATGCCGTCGGCGACGTCCAAGGCAGCAGGATCGAGCGTGCAGATCGCATTCACCACCGGATTGAGCCGCGCGATGCGCTCAAGGTACGCTTCGGTGATCATGCGTGCGGAGATTTCGCGCATCGACACGAGCCGCACGATTTCTACCGCCGCCAGAGACACAAGCTCGGTCATGCCGTTAACCTCCCCCGCAATAGCTACAGGCCGGTGAGAATATGAGCAGGCCAAAGCACGAGCTGGGGCCATACGGCGACGACGATGAGGACAATGAGATTGACGACATAGAATGGAATGGCTGCGATCGTCAGCTTCTCAATGGAAACGCCGGAGATCTGAGACGTGGCGAAGAGACACGTTCCGACGGGCGGCGTCGCCAGTCCCATCGACAACGCTGTGACGAGAAAGACTATGAAATGCAGCGGATCGATGCCGACGGTCTTGATAACCGGCAGGAGCACTGGGATTAGAATGAGACTGGCGGCGATGATCTCCATGAACATTCCGACCAGAACGAACACGAAGCATAGCAGCAGCATAACGGCCGTGGGATCGGCCGTCAGTGATAGAACGAGCCCGGTGATACGCTGCGGCAGGCCGTCTACGGTGAAGACATAGCTGGCGACGCTGGCAACCATGACAATCAGCAGAACCGTCCCCGCAGTGCGCCCGGCGGTGATGAGCAGGCCAGGGACTGCCTTGAGTGACAGCTCCCTATGCACCAGAACCGAAATGAGCAGCGTATAGGCGACGGCGAGCGCTGCTGCCTCGGTCGGCGTGACGATCCCAGAGAACATACCGCCGAGAATGATGATGGGTGCGCCGGTGGAAGGCAGGGATTGAAAGATGATCCACGTTCCTTCGCGCAGACCCATTCTGACTTCGTTTCCGTAGCCGTGGCGACGCGCCAGCAGGTAATTGACGGCAAAAAAGCCGATCAGAAGAAGTACGGCCGGTCCGAGCCCGCCAGCCAACGCGCCGCCGACCGATACGCCGGCAGCGGCGGCTGCAATGATCATCAGGATACTGGGCGGGACGATCGAGGAAAGGGTCGCAGTAACCATGGTCAGCGCAGCACTGTAGGTGCGCGGGTAGCCACGATTGGTCATCGCTTTGATTTCCAGCGGGCCGAGGCTGGTCACGTCGGCAATGGCAGAGCCGGAAATGCCGCCGAAAACGAAGCTGGCGAGAATATTGACGTGGCCGAGGCCGCCGCGCAGCCGCCCGACCACAACTTCGGCCGCAGAAAAAATGCGCTCGGAAAGGCCACCCCGCT
>JAEVZQ010000274.1 GCA_023392135.1 Pseudomonadota bacterium
CACGTTGCGGCCTGACGCGCCCGAATACCACGTGAGATCACCCGCGAGCGCGTCCGGCTGGAGCCTTTCAGCCCAGAAGACGAGCTCGTCGTCCGTCGCTCTACGCTCCGATTTGAGCGCGTTCCAATCCTCGAAGTAGGATACTGAATCCAGGATGCTTCTCGCCGCCGGCGCGGGCCAGCCGGCCAGCCGGTGCATCCACGTCCGGTCCGCCCAGAGCAGATGGTTCAGCGTTGCATGGATCGAGCCGAAGAAAGCGCCGCGCATTTCCTTGCGCTGCGCATCTTCCAGAGTATCGGCGGCGCCATAGATCGACTGGTTCTGCCAGCGATTGTAGCGGGCCATGACAGCGACGTGCGCAGGACTGATCATGGCCTGACCCTAGTGTGATGATCGAAAAGTCCGCTACATTGTTCGCGGCGGCTGGCGACGTTGGCGGACTTCTCGATCTGAATCACACTAGGATCAATAACTTGGCTAGTGTCCTTCAGATCGCGAAATTCGTTCCGAGCTAGCCGAATATGGTGACGAATTTTGCGATCAGGACACTAGCACGCCTCAGTACGCGTTGCAGTCGGCCGATCAGCCCACGATCTCATTCAGACCGAAGTTGAGCGCGATCTCGCGCTCGGCGGAAGCGGGGCTGTCGGAGCCGTGGACCGAGTTCTCGCCCACCGAGCGGGCGAACGTCTTGCGGATCGTGCCCTCGTCGGCCTTGGCCGGGTCGGTGGCGCCCATGACCTCGCGATACTTGGCGATCGCGTTCTCGCCCTCGAGAACCTGGATCACGATCGGGCCCGAGGTCATGAAATCGCAGAGTTCGCCATAAAACGGTCGCGCTTTGTGCTCCTCGTAGAACTTCTCGGCCTGCGCCCTGGTCCAGCGCACGCGCTTCTGCGCCACGATGCGCAGTCCGGCCTTTTCGATGAGCGCGTTGATCGCGCCGGTCAGGTTCCGCTCGCTCGCGTCCGGCTTGATGATGGAGAATGTACGCTCGATGGCCATCGCTGCCCTCTGTGCTCGTTTCTGCCGCTCGTTGGCGCCGGGTTATAGCTGCCGCCCTGCAGGCCAGCAAGGGAGGCGTCCGTGAAACATTTAAGGGAAAAGGACGCACCGCAATCGCCGCGTGCCATCTTTCGCCACATCAACGTGACGTTTATAAGCGGCCCGGCTAACAATCTCCGATCGACCGCAGACGGGGAGCCGGGGATGGCGCGCGCGGCAGCGTTGCCATCGAGACGTTCAGAGTAGTGATTGCCGATGCAGCCCGAGATACCGACGATGCCGTTCATCCGGTTCAGGCTTCAGAAACCGTCATCTCGCGTGTCTGTTCGGCGCACTCGGGGCACCCTTGCTGCCGGGTGGACAAGCACCTTATGCTCGGCGCGGGCGCATCGGCGACAAGGTTGTGAGTGAGCGATGGCGGGGGCGGCTCCTCAAATAGAGTGGTATATCGCGCGCGACGGACAGCAGTACGGGCCTCTGTCGGACCCGGAGATGCGCAAGTTCGTCGAGCTCGGACACCTGCGTCCATCCGACCTCGTCTGGCGCTACGGGTTCCCGGACTGGCGGCCGGCGCCTGCCGTGTTCCCGTCGACCGCTTCAGCGCGACCGGAGCCGTCCCGCCCAGCTCACCGGCCGGAGCCGCGGCCTCAGCCGCAGCAGCCGCAGTACGAGCCCACCCGTCCCTCGGCGCGTGATGCGAACTACCATGGGGTCGATCCCTCGCGGACCGCGGCGGCGCCGGTGGCCGTCTCCAGTCCTTACGAGGACGACGACGACGATGATGATACCGACGATTTCCTCATGGAGCAGCCGCGGCGGCGATGGCGGCGCATCGCTGTTGTCGCCTTTCTCGTGGCCATTCTCGGTGGCGCCATTTGGCTGGCTGTGGATCTGATCCCCAGCCCCGCCAATCTCGTCGCACTGATCGAAGCCCCAAAGTCCCCATCCGGCAGACCACCCGGTGATGCAGGTGCGGAGACCTCCCGCGGTCCATCTCTCCAGGCCGCGAATGCCGACCCGGCGGCGCTGAGCTCCGAATTCCAGAACACCCCCTTATGGCAGCTCATCAAGCGTGAGTTCCCAGATTGGTACGAGCAGCGCTTGAAAGAGGCGGCGCAGCTCGAGTCTGAAGGCCGCGATCCCGACTTCATCCAGCGCCGGCTTGCCGAAAACGTCGTCGCGCTGCGGAAGCAGCATGCGGAGCAGGCACTCTCCGCCTCACCGGGCACCCTGCGGGGCATTGCGCAAAACTTCCTCGAAAACCTCCAGCGGCTGTCGGCGGAAAGCGTGGATGCCTGCTACGGCTTCATAAGCAAGGGTGAGACGAGCCCACAGGTCCTCGCGCTAATGGATTCGCCCGCGCATCGCGAGCGGCTGCAGCGCCAAGTAACGGCCGTGTTCGAGGCTGTTGCCGAAGGCCGGCGTTCACCCCAGACCCATCTGCCGCCGCGTCAGGCGGACTACCAGGCGCTGACGCAGGCTCTGACCAGCCGCGGCTGGACCAACAACGATATTCAGTTGTTCTCCAATCCCCGCGCACTCGCCCAAGCGCCGCCGCAGGAGGTCTGCCGGCTCGTCCAGGATTGGTTCGCCGCCCAGCTCTCGATACCTGACGAGGACGTGCAACTCCGGCTGCTGGTCGAGTCCCTGAAGCCGGTCGTGGCCGGGTAGTCCAGAAGGCGAAAGCCTCGGCAACTGCGGGTCCGAAATTCGAGCGAAGCAATCTCGTTGCCATTTCGCGGCAGTGACATCCGCCGTCGCACCCGTTATCTCCCGCCTGATGCTGCACATCAACGATCTCACCTTCCGTATCGAAGGCAAGCCGATCTTCGAGGGCGCCACGGCGGGTATTCCGGCCGGGCACAGGGTGGGGCTTGTCGGGCGCAACGGCGCCGGCAAGACGACCCTGTT
>JAEVZQ010000293.1 GCA_023392135.1 Pseudomonadota bacterium
CGCGACAGGGATCGAACCTGTGACCCCTACCATGTCAAGGTAGTGCTCTACCGCTGAGCTACGCGCCCCTTGAGGTGCGTGCTTCCTAGCCGTTCCGGGCGTGCGCTGCAAGCGGGTTCTGCGCCGAGATGATGGCACGAGGTCGCGAAAGCAGAACCCGCCGCCATTCCGGCCTTCAGGCGCCGCCGATGCCCTCTATCACTTTGCCGGTGCCGCCGCAGTTCTCGCAGGGGCGATTGCTGATCCGCCCCGTGCCGTGGCACACCGGGCATACGTCCTCGCCGGTGCCTGGCGTACCGGGCGGAGCATCGTCGCCCGGGTTCATGCGGGTTTTGTCGTTGTCGCTCGCCACGAAGTCTTCTCCTGCTGTCCCCTGCCCACCGGCAATCGCTGCTGGCCCGATTCGTTCCGGTCGAGAGCCTGGCACCGCAGCCGTCCCGAAAATCAAAAGTTGAATGGACAACAAGTTGCCGAAATCGCGAGCCAGTTTGCGTTCGGCAGGCTGCTGATCGCAATCAGGCACCTGCCCCAGCATCGTCCAACTCAGCTTTGGCGCTATCCCGGAGACCCCGGGCATCCGCATGGATGTGGCGCGCCACGAATGTTCAGGAGAACTCGCTCATGGCGATCCGCTCGCGCCTCCTCGCAGCTGCCGCCTTTTCCAGTATTTCTCTCGCCGGCGTTGCCGCTTATGCCCAGTGGGCCTCGGCCAGCCTGCCGAACACGTTCACCACACTCGCTGGCCGCTGGTCTGGTCATGGCACCGTGAAGCCGGCCTCGGGTCCGGCCGAAAGCTTCAAGTGCGTGGTGACCTACATCCCCCAAGGCAGCAGCGCGCAGCTCAAGCAGAACTTGCGCTGCAAGAGCGCCAACTACAAGCTCGACGCGGCAACCCACCTGGAGCTGCGTGGAGAGAAAGTCGTCGGGCGCTGGCAGGACAATATCTATGTCGGCCTGAACGGCACGGTGGCCGGCGTGGTGAAGGACGGGGGCTTCGACGTGGTGCTGAGCGGGCAGTTCTTCACGGCGAAGATGACCGTCGTGGGGTCAGGCTGCAAACAGTCGGTGACCGTGACGCCGGTCCGAGCCGACTATATCCGCGAGGTCTCGGCCTCTCTCACGAAGTGCTGATCGATCGGGCCTGATCAGGCACCTGGAAGCGTTAACCCGGCGCTTCCGGCCCAGCATGCCTACGCCGCAAGCAGCCTGTCCACCTCTCTGACGAGATCCTTGAGGTGGAACGGCTTCGACAGTACGCGCGTGTCCTTGAACGCACCCGCATCGGTGTTCAGCGTCACGGCGGCGAACCCGGTGATGAACATGATCTTCAGCTCCGGATCGAGCTCGCTCGCGCGGCGCGCCAGCTCGATGCCGTCCATCACCGGCATCACGATGTCCGTCAGCAGCAGCGTGAACGGCTCTTCCTTCAGCCGCTGATAGGCATCAGCCCCATTCGCGAACGCAATGACGTCGTAGCCGGCCTTCGACAGCGCCCGCTCGAGAAAGCCGCGCATCGACTCGTCGTCCTCGGCGAGCAGGATGCGTACAATCGGCAGACGCGAAGGTTTAGCAGTCATGGTCACGCGTTATGCTTGCAAGGAGCGGCAGGATATGGGCGTCGAAGGCCACGTGCCAGTGGAATCTGGCGCGATTTGGGTAAACGAGGAATGAACCGATCGAACTTCACAGCAACTGAGCAGCGGCGAAGCAGAACCAGGCGGAGGGGCTGCAAGCTGCGCCGCCAGATGGGGGCAATATCACTTGTCTCATGGACACTGTGCCTCGCCTTGCTGCACAGTGGGCGTCAACTCTGATCTCTTCATGGATCCATGTCCCAACGTGAGAGAGCGTCTATCCTGGCGGAGCTGACACCGCCGTTCGTGGTCATCGAGCCCGTCGAGCAGACGACGCCGTTCGTCTTCTGCTCACCCCACTCGGGCAGCACCTACCCCAGTGTTCTGTTGGAACGCTCACGGCTCGATGCGCATACCTTGCGTAAATCCGAGGACTGTTTCGTCGATGAGCTGTTCGGCGACGTCGCCGCTCTGGGTGCGCCGCTGATCGCAGCTCGCTTCCCGCGGGCCTATCTCGACGTCAATCGCGAGCCCTACGAGCTCGATCCGGAGCTCTTCGAGGGGCCCCTGCCGCAGTTCGCCAATACGCAGACGATGCGCGTTGTCGGCGGACTTGGCACCCTGGCCCGGATCGTTGCCGACGGCGAGGAGATCTACGACGAGCTATTGCCGCTCTCGGCCGCGATCGAGCGCATCGAGCGCCTTTATAAGCCGTTCCACGCCCGTGTCGCTCAACTTCTCGAGCGGACCCGCCGCCGCTTCGGAGTCGCCATCCTCGTCGACTGCCACTCGATGCCGTCGGCCTCGATGCACCAGCCCGGCGGCTCACGCCCCGACTTCGTGATCGGCGACCGCTTCGGCGCTTCGTGCGATGCCAAGGTAACGCGCCTGTTCCGGGAGGTGATCACCCAGCGCGGCTATCAGGTGCAGCTCAATCGCCCCTATGCCGGCGGATTCATCACCGAGCATTACGGGCAGCCATTCAAGGGCGTGCACGCCTTACAGATCGAGATTAACAGAGGCCTCTACCTCAACGAGAATCGACTCACACGAACGGCCAACTTTGGACGGCTCAGGCACGAGCTGATCCAGATGGCGGCGCGCATTTTCATGGAGCTGCCGCCCATCATCGCGCCACGAGCTGCTGCCGAATAGGCATGCTGGCCGAAAGGGGTCGGTGACGGCAAAAAAAAGGCCGTCCGGGTTACCGAACGGCCCAAGTCTAGGGAGGAAACGCCCAAAGGAGGGCTGTGAGCCCGGTGGAAGCACCGAACTCACGCGAATAAGTATGTGGTGGGGGTTAACTTCTTTCAAGTCTTAAGAACGGAACGAAACGTCGCAACTGATGGAACAGCTCGGGCCCTGACAATTCAGACACAGGGGTTGAGCCTCGCTCGCGTCCATTCAGACGGGCCATAGGCAAAAAAGAGGCCGTCCGGGGTTCCGAACGGCCCAAGTCTAGGGAGGAAACGCCCAAGGAGGGCTGCGGAAGACGAGCAGAGGTGCCCGCCTGCCGCACCGCAATAATTAGCGGTGCAGCGCACAAAAAACAACTGCGTTTTTTGCAGAGCAGCATCGACGCAGGCGTGTAACTCCCTCGCCCTGTCGAAGACGCGAGATCCGGATCAAGCCCGTCGCAAAAAAGAAGGCCGCTCGTTTGCGGAACGGCCAAGTCTAGGGAGGAATCGCCCAAGGTGGGCGTGAGCGTTGCGGAATGCGTCGCAGGCTCACATCGACCTGTATGCTGACATTCATGAGTCGCCTCAAGATGCAATCGGAAAGCCTGAAGGTATTCTTGTGATTGTAGCCCGCCAGCAACACACGCAACCCGACTAAACTTCGCTCCCTCGCCTCAAGCTGATTGCGCAAGGCCGCTTTGACGGCTAGCAAGCAGGCTAGGCGCGGCCAGCGGGGAGCGACGATCATGAGTGTCCGATCTGACATTTCAGACTACATTTCGACAGCACACGAATTCGCCGATCTCGCGGGCGCAGCCATCCTGCCGCACTTCCGCCGTCGCATCGAGATTGAAAACAAGGCAGCCGCTGGCGGCTTCGATCCCGTGACGGTCGCAGACAAGGCCGCAGAGCGTGCCATCAGCAAAGCACTCGCCAAGTGCTTTCCTGACCATGGTCTGGAGGGCGAGGAGTACGGGCACCGAAACCCGGATGCTCGGATGCGCTGGATCGTAGACCCGATCGATGGCACCCGCGCGTTCATTCTCGGCATGCCGCTCTGGGGAACGCTGATCGCACTCATGGACGGCAATGCGCCGCTCATCGGCATGATGGACCAGCCCTACACGCGCGAACGCTTCTGGTCGGGGCAGCGCTCCAGCTTCTTCCGCGGGCCTGACGGCAAGGAACGGCGGATCAAGACGCGGCCCTGTCCGTCCCTTGCAGAAGCGATGTTCACCACCACCGACCCGGGGTTGTTCTCGTCCACCAAGGACCAGCGCGGCTTCAAAGCGATCAAGGAGCGGGTCCGCTCCGTGCGCTACGGCGGTGACTGTTATGCCTACTGCCTCCTCGCAGCCGGGATGATCGACATCGTCGTCGAGACCGGGCTCAAGTCCTACGACGTGGCGGCGCTCATCCCGATCATCGAGCGTGCCGGCGGGCGCATCACAACCTGGGACGGCGGACCGGCGGCCAACGGCGGACGCATCGTGGCTGCCGGCGATCCCCGGGTGCACGAGGAAGCGTTGTCGCTGCTGGCCTGACCAACGGCTCTCAAGCGACCGGCTCGACGCCGAAATAGGCGTCGAATGCGGCCCAAAATCGGCTGCGGATGTCGTCAACTTCCTGCAGGATTTCGTGCCGCGCCAGCGGAAGCATGACTGTCGTGCAGAGCTTCACCCTGCCCGCGAACGCCTCCGTGACCCGTGGATCGACGATGACGTCGTTGCCGGCGATGCCCACCATCAGCGGCACCCTCACGCGCTCCGCATAGGCAGGATTGTCGAGCATGTCCATCGACCGGTAGGCAGCGTTGAGCCAGCCGATTGTCGGCGCGCCGAGGAGCAGTTGAGGTGCTGCCTCGATCAGCGCCCGATTTCGTGCGAACCGCGCTTCGTCGGAGGTGAGCGGATTGCCCTGGAAGACGACGGGATCGGCAGGATCATCGGAGCCGCCGCGCACGTAGGAGCGGCCGAGCCCGCAAATCGTGCCCAGGGCGGCATAGGCGCGGGCAAGGCGCTGCGAGGTGCCGACCTTGCTGTCGTGAAAGCGTAGCATCGGCGCCAGCACAGTAATCCGATTGAACGGACAGGCGGGATGGCTGGCAACCCGCAGCAGAATATGGCCGCCCATCGAGTGCGCCAGAGCATAATGCGGCGCCGGGCAATGCGGCTGCACGACCTGCTCCATGAAGCAGGCGAGATCCTTCTCGTACTCGGCGAAGCTGCGGACCCAGCCCTTCCGCGGGTTGCGCAGGGGCCGATAGG
>JAEVZQ010000329.1 GCA_023392135.1 Pseudomonadota bacterium
CGTTGCGTCCGAGCGCCCGTGGATGATGATGCCGCCGTGCGGGGTCCATTCGGCGAAGTCGCCGTGATGCCAGACATTCTCGAACCGGGAGAAGTAGGCGCCGGTATACCTCTTGTCGTCAGGATCATTCCAGAAGCCGATGGGCATGGAGGGAAACGGCCGGGTGCACACGAGCTCGCCCTTGCCGCTGGCGATCGGCTGGCCCGACTCGTCGAACACATCGACAGCCATGCCGAGCCCCGCCCCCTGTATTTCACCGCGCCAAACGGGCTCGGTCGGTACTCCGAGCACGAAGCAGCCGACGATGTCCGTGCCACCCGAAATGGAGGCGAGGTGCACGTCCGGCTTGATGCCCTGATAAACGAAGTCGAAGCTTTCCGGCGCCAGAGGCGAGCCGGTCGAGAGGACGACCCGAAGTGCCGAGAGGTCATGCGTGCTGCGCGGTTCGAGGCCGGACTTCTTCAGGGCGTCGATGTACTTGGCGGAGGTGCCGAAATGGGTGCAGCCTTCTTCAGCCGCGTAATCCCAGAGCACGCGATTTGAGGGGTGGAAGGGTGAGCCGTCGAACAGCAGCAGCGTGGCGCCGGAGCCAAGACACGTGACCAGCCAGTTCCACATCATCCAGCCGAGCGTGGTGAAATAGAAGACGCGGTCGCCTGGTCTGATGTCGGAGTGCAGAAGCTGCTCCGAAATGTGCTTCAACAGCGTACCGCCCGCCGAATGCACGATGCACTTCGGTACACCCGTCGTGCCGGAGGAGAACAGAATGTAAAGCGGGTGCGCGAAGGGGAGCCGATTGAATGTCGGCGCCAGCGCACCACGCGAGAGCACCGCGTCGGTCCACGTCTCAGCCAGCCGGTTCCGCTGGGCGTTGAGCCCCTGCACGACTGCCTCAGCCTGCCCGATGTAAGGAACGATGATCACCTTCTGCAGAGATGGCAGCCTCGCGGTGATCGCGGCCAAACGATCGGACAGATTGATCGTCTTGCCGGCATAGTAGTAGCCGTCGCAAGCGATCAGCACCTTGGGCTCGATCTGGCCAAAGCGGTCGAGAACGCCCTGTACGCCGAAATCAGGCGAGCAGGACGACCAGACGGCACCCTCGGCGGCAGCGCCCAGAACAGCGATGATCGCCTCCAGCATGTTGGGGAGAATGGCCGCAACCCTGTCGCCGGCGGCAACGCCCGCCTCACGCAGCATGGCCTGCACCTGTGCCACCTGCCTCGTGAGCTCGGCACTCGACATCCGCCGACTGACTTTGTCCTCGCCCCGGAAGACGAGGGCCTCGCCAGGCGGTAGCCGGGCGAGGACGTTCTCCGCGAAGTTGAGCCGCGCCTCGGGAAAGAAGCGTGCGTCGGGCATCCTGGCCAGATCCACCAGGTAGGGCTCAGCCCCCTTGTCACCGATCACGCCGCTGTAGTCCCACAGCGCACTCCAGAACTGTCCGGGGTCCGCCACCGAAGCAGAATGCAGCTCACGGTAGCTCGTCAGCCGGCGACCGAGCCTGCCGCCCGCCCACTCGGTGAACTTGGCCATGTTCGTTGCGGCTCTGCGTGCATCTCCAGGGGACCAGAGAGGCTCAGTCATTGCATTCTCCTTCGCATCCACTCGTGCCCTCGAAAATCAGGGCACGAGCGTATAAGAACCTGTCGCGGCGGACGAGACTGATTCGGGCCTGAGTGGATACAGGCAAGCGTTCTCTTGCCTACGCCATCGCGACTGACTAAGAAAGCTATGGGCTGATGACGAAAGGACACGCTCGCTTGCGTCTGGTTTCCGCGTTCGCCGCCTCGATTTGACGAAACATTCGTTGCACACGACGAGGGAGCCCGCAAATGCTGAAAGCCAGGCCCGGCAGGCTCGTTGGAGCAGTTTCGCTCGTTGCTTGCTGTGCCGCGCTCGGGTTGTCGGCTCCCCTGGTGTTCGACTTCGAGGCGAGCGAGTTGCGGCTCTCGAACGTCGCCGTATTCGCCGCCCCTCGCGACGGGCACGAGATCACGGCGCCTGTCGACATCGTGCCGGCGCTGCGCGTTCGACTCGAGCGCGGATCCATCGCTCTCAACGCTGCTGGCGAAGGCGCGCAATCCGACGACGCGCGTCCAGTGCCCCAGGATGGATCCGCGAAGCTGATCATCGATGGCGGCGAGTTCCAGATCGCCGGTCAGCGGAGCGAGCCTCAGGCTGAGTATGCCGGGCTCGCCGCACCGCTCATCAAGGCTGTGCGTTCGCTGAATTTCAATACAGTTCTGATCCGTCGTAGCAACGTTCGCCTCGCTCTCCCGGATGGCCGAACCGAGACGTTGACAAACGTCATCGCGGAAGTACGCCGGGAAGGGCGAAGCAGCGTCTCGCTTCGGGGAACCGGAAGGCTGCGCGGCCAGGAGCTCACGTTCGACCTGTCGGCTTCTGCACCGACCAGCGCCAGCGCCGTGGCGGGCGTGCCGGTGAAGCTCCGAATCAAGTCGCCTCTGCTCGACGTGGCCTTCGACGGCGGTATCGGCGCCTCGGACAGGCTTCACCTGCAGGGCCGTGCGGAGGTCGCAATGCCGGATGTCCGCGGCACGGCACGTTGGCTTGGGGCGCCCTGGCCGGAGGGGCCCGGACTGCGCGATGTCGCGATCAAGGGAGATTTTCACTGGCAGAGCCCTGCGCTCGCTTTCGACGAAGCCAGCTTCCGGATGGACGGCAATGATGCGACAGGGACGCTTTCGCTGAGCTTCGCCGGGGAGCGGCCGGTGCTGACTGGTACACTGGCCCTGCAGTCGCTCGGTCTGGCACCTTACCTTTCGTCGAAAGGGGCTGCCGATACCAAGCTCTCCTCCATCCTTGCATGGGCACGCTCCGATCAGACCGAGCTCTCGGCTCCCATGGCCCGTCATCTCGACGCGGACGTACGATTGTCGGCAAACCAGCTCCTCGTCGGCGGAATGACCTTCGGACGGTTCGCGGCATCATTGTCCCTGAAACGGGGACGGCTTCTGGCCGATATCGCCGAGATCGACCTGAATAGCGGGCGGGGAAGCGGGCAGATTACGGCGGATCTGGCTGGTGCCCTTCCGCAGATCGCCGTGCGCGGCAAAATGGAGGATATCGATGCCGCACGTGCCTCCATGGCGCTGATGGGGCACACCGCCGTCCAGGGATTATCGA
>JAEVZQ010000435.1 GCA_023392135.1 Pseudomonadota bacterium
GTCGGACACAGGCGCCGATCGTCCGGCACCCAGCCGATCCCGGCCCGCGCGATTTCATGGGTCGGGCGCCTGGTGATGACTTGCCCCCGGAAGCGGATCTCGCCGCGCCGCGGTCGGGTGAGGCCGAGGATCGAGCGCAGCACGGTCGTTTTGCCGGCGCCATTGGCACCGAGCAGCGCGAGAACTTCCCCTTCCTCGATGGACAAGGAGACGCCGAACAGCGCCTGCGTCTCGCCGTAAAACGTGTCGATCGTCTCGACGTCGAGCATCAGTTGAGCCGTCCGAGGTTGGAGGCCCGCACCCACGGGTTGGCCTTAAGCTCCGCGGGCGTGCCATGGGCAATGACCTGTCCCCAGTGGATCACCGAGATCTCGTCGGCGAGCCCGAACAGAAACTCCATGTCGTGTTCTATGATCACGATGGTGACCGAGCCCTTGAGCTGACGCACGAGAGCAGCAAGCCGCGCCCGTCCATCGGTCCCGAGACCCGATGTCGGTTCGTCCAGGAACAGAAGCCTCGGCCTGCAGGCGAGTGCAACTCCGATCTCCAGCGCACGGCGGGCGCCATAGGGGAGCTCTTTGGCGGGACGGTCCGCACGATCGGCAAGACCGACCTTCTCGAGGACGTCACAAGCCTCGGCGACCAGACCGGGGTCGGCATACGCCTGGCCGATTGGATCGCCGCTCCGGGCGCGCGTGGCCGGCATTGCAATGGCGACATTCTCAAATACGGTAAACTCGTCGAACAGGTTCATGAGCTGGAAGGAGCGGGCGATGCCAAGGCGGGCGATCTGCTGAGGCGAGCGCCCGGTTATGTCCTTTCCTTCCAGCAGCACACGGCCGCGGTCGGGCTTGTAACGCCCGGTGAGCACGTTAAAGCATGTGGTCTTGCCGGCTCCATTGGGCCCCATGATTCCCGAAAGCTTCCCGGCTTCGAAGCTCAGCGAAACATTCTCCAGAACAACTCGGTCGCCAAAGCGCAGGAGCAACTCATGTGCTTCGAACAGGGCCATGGATCACCTCGCCTGCGGCTTGGCTTTCGCGACGGGCGGTGCATCTGGCTTCGACCCGCGTTTGCGGATGTCCGACAGCATTCCGGCAATCCCGTCAGGCTTGAACAGAACCAGGGTGACGAAGAGAAGCCCGAACCAGAGCATCCATCCGGTCGTCAAGGCGCCAATGACATCGCGAGCGAGGAAGAATACGACGGCGCCGATCACAGGCCCCCAGAACGAGACGAGCCCGCCGCCGATCAGTGTCATCATGACGATATTGCCCGAGGCGTACAGGTTCATGACATCCGGGAACGCCGAGGTTTGAGCCATCGCAAACAGAGCACCGCTGAGGCCCGATATGCCTGCCGAGATGACCAGAACTGCAGCCTTGTAGTGCCAGACGTCGTAACCGACGAAACGGGCGCGGGTCTCATTCTGCTTTATGGCCCTGACTACGCGGCCGAAGGGCGAATTGACGAGGCGCCACAGGAACAGCGTGACGGCGATGAAGACGACCAGCACGAAGTAGAAGAGGGCGATGTTGTCGGTGAGGTCCACCGACGTGATCCCGAAGTCTGCAGGAAGCCGCGCAATCCCGAGCAGGCCATCCTCGCCACCGGTTACGCCGTGCACCTTGATGGCGATGAACCAGAACACCTGGCCGAAGGCGATGGTCATCAGCGCGAAATAGATCCCGCGCCGGTGCGAGATGAAGAGCGCCACGAGCGCTCCTCCTGCGGCCGCGGCAAGTGTCGCAACGACGAGGCAGAGCCACAGGTTCGGAACGAGATTGAACTGAGCTAATCCGAAGGCGTAGGCGCCGAGGCCGAAGAAAGCTCCGTGACCGAACGAAGGCAAGCCTGCGTGGCCGAGCACCAGATTGTAGGCCATGGCGTATGTCGCCCAGATCAGGATCTCGACCCCGAGATACTGGTAGAGCCCGACGCTCTCGATCCAGAACGGCACGGATGCCAGCAGCAGCCAGGTCATCACCATCGGCAGGGTCAGGGTCGGCACGGAGCGAACGATCGCCAAGTCAGACCTCCAGGATGCTCTTCTTGCCGAAGAGCCCACGCGCGCGGACGGTCACAACGGCGATCAGCAGCAGGTACATGGACAGCATCGACCACTCGGAAGCGTAGGCGCCCGACAGGCCGACCACCATGCCGACGAGAAGTCCGCCGAGGGTGGCACCCCAGAAGCTGCCTACGCCGCCGAGCACGATGATCACGAAGGCGGGGATCACGACATCGACGCCCATATGCGGTCTTATTCCCCACAAAGGTGCAAGCACCACCCCGGCGAAGGCGGCCAGCATCGTCCCCAGCACGAAGACCCACACGCGAAGGCGCGCGAGATCGATGCCGAGCGCCTGCACGATCTCGCTGTCATGGGCCCCTGCTTTCACCATGGCGCCGAACCGGGTGCGCTCGACGACGACCCAGGCGGCGGCCAGAGCGGCAATGGCAAAGGCGGCCGCCCAGAAGCGGTAGGTCGACCATATCAGATCGAGCATGATAAAGCCGCCCGAGATCTCGCGCGGCACGGGCAGCATGTAATCCCGCGTGCCCCAGACGATCCTGATCAACTCCTCCAGCACGAGGGCGGCGCCGAACGTCAGCAGCAATCCGTAAAGCGGATCGCGGCCGTAGGTGCGCCGCATCAGGCGCTCGAGCACGAGGCCGAACGGCGCGGCGAGAACGGGTGCTGCGATGAGCGCCGCGGCGAAGCGCCAGCCGAGAGGCACCGCTGCCCAGGCCTGAACGACATCGGCGGGAAGCGGCAACATCGGCGCGGCGATCGCATAGGCAAAGTATGCCCCGAGCGCGAACAGCGAGCCGTGTGCCAGGTTGATCTGCTCCATCAAACCCAGGATGAGCATGAAGCCCAGTGCCAGGAGAGCAAAGAGCAGACCGAGAGTAATGCCGTTGACCAGGTGGGGGAGAAGCGACATAGATCCGGTGCACGTTGCGATCGACCAAAAGAGAGGGCCTCGCGCAGAACTGTGCCAAGGCCCTCCTTACTGAAGATCAGAGCTCGTAGGTCGGTACGTCCTCATAAGGCTTCAGTTTGCACTTTGTCGGCGCTGCATCATCGGCGGCGTCCTCCGGCTTTGTCCAGCTGATGATCTCGAAAAGATCGCTCTTGTCGACCGGCTTCGAATTGCGGCGGGCGAGATAGACCGTCTGCTGCACCTGATGCGTGACCGGATCGATATAGGCGTCGAAGTGCTGCATGCGGTCGGCAGCCGGCATCTTGTGGCCTTCGAGCTGCTTGATGACGGCGATGTTATTGGTCGTACCCGCGCGCTCGATCGCCCTGAGCAGCTCGCGAGTAGCCATGTAACCGTTGTAAGACACATTCCCCGGCACCGGGATCGGGGACTGCGGGTAGGCCGTTTGCCAGCGTTTCACGAATTCCTCGACGCCCGGCAACTGCAGCTTGTGATACCAGGTCGTACCGAAAACGCCGAACAGGGTTTCGGGTGCGCCCCACACATCCGGCCAGTCCTGCTGGTTGTTGATCCAGGCCGATTGCTCCTCGAGCTTGAGGTCACTGACCTGCTGGCGCAGCGCCTTGATGTCATCGCCGCCGATCGCGGTGGCGACGACGTCCGGCTTCGCCTGCTGGACCTTCAGGAGATAGGACGTGAAATCGCGCGTGTTCTGCGGCACCAGAAGATTGTCGATGATCTCGCCGCCAGCGGCTTCGACCTGGGCCTTTGTTGCGGCCGACGTAGTGTGACCCCAGACATAGTCGTTGGTGAGCAGCAGCCAGCGCTTGCCGATCTTCTCGACCGCGTTGCGCACCGACGCCTTGGAGAAATTTGTTCCGTTGCCATCCCAGATGAACTTCACGCGCGAGCAGTTTTCGCCTGCTTCACTTGGCGCCGAGGAGTTGGTGTTGAGATAGATGGTGCCATACTTGTTGGCGACCTGGGTTATAGCGTTGGCGACACCCGAATGAAGCGCGCCCAGCAGGAAGCCGCATTCCTCCTGAGTGATGAATCGCTCGGCAACGCGCGTTCCGGTTGCTGGATTGGTTTCAGTATCGGCGGTGATCCATTCGATCTTGCGGCCGAGCACGCCGCCCTTGGCATTGAATTCGTCGATGGCCATGCGCATGCCGCGGGCTTCATCTTGCCCGCTGTTCCCGTACTGCCCGCTGGCATCGCAGGTCAGGCCCAGCTTGATCGGCTTTTTCTGTCCCTGCGCCCAGACGCGGTTGTGCTGCCAGGGACCGAAGAACGATGCCGTCCCACCGACCGCTGCAGCCATGAGGCTGCCCTTGATGACACCACGCCGGCTGATCCGCTGCTGCCCGTTCCGGGATTTGCCCATCACTTCCTCTCCCAAGTTCAGTTTCCAGTACTATAGTCCGAAACCAAGCTGGGGAGGCAAGCTAGGTGTTCAGTCCCGGAGAGGGGTGGAATCAGCGTAAATGATTCCGCTTCACTTCGGGAGGGGTTATGGGACAGGTACTACACGGCAGCGCCAAGACCACTCACGCCGTCCGAGCGGC
>JAEVZQ010000443.1 GCA_023392135.1 Pseudomonadota bacterium
ATTCCGTCATGGCCGCGCAGGCGGCCATCCACGTAAGTTTCCGCATGCAAGCTGCGGCGTGTCGTGGATCCCCGCCTCCGCGGGGATGACGGTGTGGGGTGGCATGGCGACGCGTCCTTCCTTGATCCCGCGATGGACGCCCAGGCTCGAAGTCCGGGGAGGCTCCGGCGGGCATCACTTCACGACTTGGCGAGTTCACGATCTCACAAATTACCGCCGCCGGCCCGCGTTCGCCAGATTGAGAAAGCGATCGCGCAGCGATGCGTCGGTCATGAACTCTCCGAGGAAACGCGTCGTCACGGCGCCGACGCCAGGCTGATGCACGCCGCGCATGGTGATGCACTGATGCTCCGCCTCGATCATCACCGCGACGCCGTGCGGTGACAGGGCCTTGTCGATGGCGTCTGCGATCTCGGCGCTCAGGTTCTCCTGAGTCTGCAGCCGCCTCGCGTAGACCTCCACCACCCGGGCCAGCTTCGACAAGCCAGCGACCCTGCCGTTCGGCAGATAGGCGACATGAGCAACGCCAATAAAGGGGGCGATGTGGTGCTCGCAATGGCTCTCGACACGAATGTCGCGCAGCATGACAAGATCGTCATAGCCGCCGACGTCCTCGAACGTCGGCTCCTGCAGCAGGGCGACGGCGTCCTGGTCGTATCCAGCGAAGTACTCGAGGTAGGCCTCGGCCACCCGCCGCGGCGTTTCCTTCAGCCCTTCGCGGTCCGGATCGTCACCGGCCCACGCGATCAGCGTGCGCACGGCCTCCTCGGCCTCCTGCTGCGTCGGCCTGCGGGAATGTGTGCTCTTGCTTTTGAACTGAGCTGTGGAGATGTTCGTCACTGGCGCTGTGTTCCGATACTGATCCGAACTACCGAGCGGAACGGATCCATGGGAAGCGCGCATGGGCCCTCGCACTGCAGCTCTAGCACGCTATATAGTGCAGGGTGGCAAGCCGCAAGGGAACCGGGCCGCCGCTCGTGCGACGAAACGAAAGTTCCGCCACGGTATCGGGACACTAGGCCGCGCGGTGGGTTGTCGAGACGGGTGTTCGCGAGCGAGCTTCGGGTGCGCGGACGTCTCGATCATCAACGTCGGGAGCAGGGGATGGCTGGCCTGGACGACATGTACAACACGCGGATTTTCGAGCTGGCCGCCGATATTCCGCGTCAGCGCCGGCTCGAAGATCCGGACGCGACGGCGATGGCGCATTCGAAGCTGTGTGGCTCGACGGTGACGGTCGATTTGAAGCTGGACGCAGCCGGGCAGGTGAGCGATTTCGGCCAGACGGTGAAGGCGTGCCTATTGGGGCAGGCGGCAGCCTCCGTGGTCGGCCGTGAGATCATCGGTTCCTCTGCCGAGGAGCTGCGCGCTGTCGGCCGGACCATGCGGCGCATGCTGAAGGAGAACGGCCCGCCACCCACGGGACGCTGGGCGGATCTCGGGATGCTGGAGCCGGTGAGGGATTACAAGGCGCGCCATGCCTCGACGCTGCTGGTGTTCGACGCCGTCGAACGGGCGCTGGATGAGATCGAAGCGCGACGGTCCGGTGCGGAGCGGGTCGAGGCGGCGCAGTGAGGAAACAGGATCATTTCGGGCCTTGTGCCCGGAGTCCAGCTTTCAACGAGCGCCGGGATGACGTTTGAGGATTGGACAGCTTGAGCCGCAGGACTGGGACTGAAGCACTCGCGGTGAAACACGGGCACGGGCTTGTAAAAGGTCTGCTCGCCACGGCTCTCAAACTGCCCATCCATATCTATCGCTGGACGTTGAAGCCGTTCGTCGGCTGGCACTGCCGGCACCTCCCGACCTGCTCGGAGTACGCGCTGGAGGCCATCGACACGAACGGGGCATGGCGCGGCTTCTGGTTGACGACATCGCGTCTGTGTCGCTGTCACCGGCTCGGCACTGCAGGGTTCGATCCCGTGCCGGATATTCGCAATGAGCACCACCTTGTAGCGCCGTGGCGCTACGGCCGCTGGACGGGGCGACATATGGTGCTCCATTGGAAGGCGGCTGACAGAGAAACGGGCCGCTAACTAAGAAAGCTATTATGGGTAAAGTATGGAAAAGAAGCCTGTGAAATCCAGCGGCAAATTGGGCGGCCTTGCCGCAAGAGAACTTAGACAGGGTTCAAAGGGCAAACCAAAGCTCATGACCGATGAAGAAGCTAGGCGCCGCGCAGGAAGCACTCTTAATCAGAACTCGCGGGAAAAGGCGCGTTCGACGCAGATCGAGAAGATCGCCAAAAGGCACGAGCGTGTGCTGAAGCGCCTTGCCGACAAGTAGGCGTCGGCACTACCGCGTCACTGAAGTTGACGTCCATCGAGCCCACGAAGCCGCCCTGCGCACTGGCGGCCGCCCGGGTATCCTGAACATCGGAAGCGTGCTTTCCGCAATCGGTAGGCCGTACCACGGCTATCATCGAAGCGTTCACCAAAAGGCAGCGGCTCTACTCGAGGGAGTTGCTACGTGCCATGGCTTCGCGGACGGGAACAAGCGCACGGCGCTCATCCTCACTTTGCTCATGCTCGAGGAGAGCGGCTACCGGTTGATGCCAGCCGAGGATGATGAGGATCTGGACGATGCTCTCGAGGAATTCATCCTCGGCGTCGTCGCTCACGAGTACACATTTGCAGAGATGGTTGCTTGGTTCAGGGTCCGCGTCCAACAACACGCGGGCTAGCGAGCCGCTTCCGAAGCGAGGCTCGTGGCGGCGAACAATCAGCTTGACTTCCGCCCCAGACTTGTCTGCAACAGCGCCGCACCGGGCCGCTGCGCGAGCGAAGCTTTGCCCGGATTGTCTTACCTGCTTGGTATGCAGCGAGTGAGAGGAGATCGCGAAAAATGGCCGAGATCACACTGACCTTCCCGGATGGGGCAAAACGGACATTCCCGAAAGGGATCACGGGCAAGGCTCTGGCCGAGACGATTTCCAAGTCGCTGGCGAAGAAAGCCGTCGCCATGAGCGTCGACAGCCGGCTCACCGACCTTGCCGACCCCATTGAGGAGAACGCCGAGATCAAGATTATCACACGTAACGATCCGGAAGCCTTGGAGCTGATCCGGCACGACGCCGCGCACGTCATGGCAGAGGCGGTGCAGGATCTCTTTCCCGGCACGCAGGTGACCATCGGGCCGGTGATCGAGAACGGCTTCTATTACGATTTCTTCCGCAACGAGCCGTTCCATCCCGACGATCTGGCCAGGATCGAGGCGCGGATGCACGAGATCATCAAGCGCGACAAGCCGTTCGAAAGAGAAGTCTGGAGCCGCGACAAGGCCAAGGCGTTCTTCCGTGAGAAGGGGGAGAGCTTCAAGGTCGAGTTGGTCGACGCGATACCCGAAAACGAGGACGTCAAGATCTACAAACAGGGCGAGTGGCTCGACCTCTGCCGCGGCCCGCACATGACCTCGACGGGTCAGATCGGAAAAGCCTTCAAGCTGCAGAAGATCGCGGGCAGCTACTGGCGCGGCGATTCAAGCAAGGCGCAGCTTCAGCGCATCTACGGCACCGCCTGGTCCAATGAGCAGGATCTCGCGGCCTATCTCAAAATGCTCGAGGAGGCGGAGAAGCGCGATCACCGCCGGCTCGGGCGCGAGATGGATC
>JAEVZQ010000506.1 GCA_023392135.1 Pseudomonadota bacterium
GTCGCGTCGACGAGAAGCTGAGGGAGCAGATAAGCGACCCTGCCGTTCAGATCTTTCCGCTGCACGGCGGACTCGATATGCGCACCCAGGACGCAGCGGTGGCGCCTGCCGAACAGGGGCGCCGCAAAGTCGTGCTCGCCACGGCCATCGCCGAAACCTCGCTGACGATCGAAGGCGTCAGGATCGTCATCGACAGCGGCCTGGCAAGAGTGCCGCGCTACGAGCCGGGCGTCGGCATCACCCGGCTGGTGACGGTGCGCGCCTCGCAGGCCTCGGTGGACCAGCGCCGCGGGCGGGCAGGCCGGACCGAGTCCGGCGTCTGCTACCGGTTGTGGGATGAACCGGCGACGGCCAGCCTTCTCCCGTTCACGGAGCCGGAGATCCGCAACGCGGACTTGTCCGGACTGCTGCTCGACTGCGCCGCCTGGGGCGTCACCGATCCGCGCCGCCTGCAGTGGCTGGACCCGCCTGCAGAAGCGCCTCTGTCGGCCGCCCGAGCAGAGCTCGAGGTGCTCGGTGCGCTCGATGCGGATGGCCGGATAACCGGGCTCGGTCATCGCCTTCGCGCGCTGCCCCTGCCGCCGCGATTGGCGCGAATGGTGATGTCAGCAGCGGGTCTCGGTGCTACAGAGCAAGCCGCAGAGATCGCCGCCCTCATTGTCGAGCGCGGTCTGGGCGAAGGCGATGCGGATCTGGAGCATCGCCTGGCGACCTTCCGCCGCGACCGCTCCCGGCGAGCACGAGCCATGCGCGAGCTTGCGCGCAGCTGGGCGCGCGTCGCGATGCGAGAGGCAGCGGATCAGACGCCGACGATGCGATCTGAAGGTGTCTCAGCCGCCGCGCTGCTGGCTCTGGCTTATCCCGACCGCATCGCAAAGGCGCGTGGCGCGCCGGGGCAGTATCTGCTCGCCAACGGTCGCGGGGCCACGCTCGATCCAGCCGATCCGCTCGTGCGCTCGCCCTGGCTCGTCGTCGCGGAGTTGCAGGGAGCCGCCGCTTCGAGCCGCATTCTCCTTGCAGCGCCGACGGACGAAGACGAGGTGATCGCGATAGCCGGCGACCGGATCTCTGAAACAGAGGAGATTACGTTCGACCGGGCCGCGGCTGCGCTCCGTGCCCGCCGTGTCCGGCGCCTTGGCGCCATTATGATCGCGAGTGAGCCGCGCCCCGTCTTGCCGGACATCGCGGCTGAAAAGCTGGCGGCGGGTGTCGCCGAAATCGGCGTTGAGCGGCTGCCCTGGAGCAAGGGGCAGAAACAGCTCAGCGATCGAGTGCAGTTCCTGCGGACCATGGAACCGGAAATCTGGCCGGATCTCTCCGATGCTGCCCTGGCTGCAAGGGCGCGTGATTGGCTGCCGCCCTTCATCCCGGGCAAGACCCGGCTCGACGAAATCACGACCGAAGATCTCAGTGCGGCACTCGACGGGCTTTTACCCTGGGAGCTCCGTCGGCGGCTGGACAGCGAGGCGCCGACCCACTTCATGTCGCCCGCGCGCCACAGTCACCCGATTCACTACGACGGCCCGGATGCGCCCTCTCTCCATATCAGGGTGCAGGAGCTGTTCGGCCTGGACCGGCACCCATCCATCGCCGGCGGGCGGCTGCCCTTGACCCTGCATCTGCTCTCGCCCGCGCACCGGCCGATCCAGATCACCCGCGATCTGCCCGGCTTCTGGCGCGGCTCCTGGGCGGCTGTGAAATCGGAGATGAAAGGGCAGTACCCAAAGCATCCCTGGCCTGATGACCCCGTTACAGCGCAGCCAACCACCCGCGCCAAGCCGCGTGCATCATGAGAAGCCGCCGACTGTCTCGCCGCTAGTGGGAGGACACGGAGCTTTCCTCGGGCGTCAATCAACTGTAATGCTTTGGCGCTAACCGAGGTTTGCTCATAACGCTCGTATCCTGGAGGAGGGGCCCCGTATGCAGACAGTTCTCCACAAAGGCGTGCGCCTCGTTGCGGCTCTGGCAGTCGCGGCGATTGCAGCTTCCGCTCCGGCGCTTGGGCTCGATTCACGGTTCAAGGACGAAGACGGTGATCTGGTCGCGGATACGCCGACCGATGCCAGCCAACTCCTCGACCCGCCGACGCTGATCTTCGCCTACACGCCCGTCGAGGATCCTGCCGTTTATGCCAATGTGTGGGACGGTTTCCTCAAGCACATGGAGAAGCTGACCGGCAAGAAGGTGCAGTTCTTCCCGGTGCAGTCCAACGCCGCCCAGATCGAGGCGATGCGCGCCGGCCGGCTGCATATCGCGGGTTTCAATACGGGCTCCAACCCGCTGGCCGTGGCTTGTGCCGGTTTCCATCCGTTCGCCATGATGGCGCATGCCGACAACTCATTCGGCTATGAGATGGAGATCATCACTTACCCGGGCTCCGGTATCGAGAAGGTCGAGGACATCAAGGGTAAGAAGATGGCCTTCACCGCCGAGACGTCGAACTCGGGCTTCAAGGCCCCGTCAGCTCTTCTGAGGAGTGAGTTCGGCATGGCGGCCGGCAAGGACTTCGAGGCGGTGTTCTCGGGTAAGCACGACAACTCGGTCCTGGGTGTCGCCAACAAGGACTACCCCGCCGCGGCGATTGCCAACTCGGTGATGAAGCGGATGTTCGAGCGCAACGTCGTGAAGCGCGAGCAGATCAAGACGATTTACAAATCGCAGACCTTCCCGACCACCGGCTACGGCGTGGTCTATAATCTGAAGCCGGAGCTGCAGGAGAAGATCAAGGACGCGTTCTTTACGTTTCCGTGGGAGGGCTCGGAGCTGCAGAAGGAGTTCGCCAAGTCCGGCGAGGCCAAGTTCATCGAGATCAGCCACAAGAAGGACTGGGACGTCGTCCGCAAGATCGACGCGGCAATGGGAGTCAAGTATACCTGCAAGTAAGCGCGAAAATCGGCAGGAAACGAGATGCTCCGCATCGAAGCGCTTGCGAAGCGATACAAGACGGGAGATGCCGCCCTGCGCGGCGTCTCTTTTTCGGTGGACTCCGGAGAGGTCGTCGGCCTGATCGGGCCGTCAGGTGCGGGAAAGTCCACGCTGATCCGTTGCGTCAACCGGCTGGTCGAGCCGACCTCCGGCAAAGTCTACCTGGGCGACCTGGAGCTGACTGCGCTCGGCAACACGGCACTGCGCCGCGCCCGCCGCCGCATCGGCATGATTTTCCAGGAGTATGCGCTGGTCGAGCGGCTGAGCGTGATGGAGAACGTGCTCTCCGGGCGGCTCGGCTACACCGGTTTCTGGGCCAGCTACTTCCGGCGGTTTCCGCAGGCTGACATCGATCGGGCCTTCGCGGTTCTGGAGCGCGTCGGTCTGCTCGATCACGTGGACAAGCGCGCCGATGCGCTTTCAGGTGGCCAGCGCCAGCGGGTCGGTATCGCGCGCGCCCTGGTGCAGGAGCCGGAGCTTCTGCTCGTGGACGAGCCGACCGCAAGTCTCGACCCGAAGACCTCTCGTCAGGTGATGCGGCTGATAACGGAGCTGTGCGCCGAACGCCGCCTGGCGGCTATCGTCAACATTCACGACGTGGCGCTGGCGCAGATGTTCCTGCCGCGGATCGTTGGTCTGCGCGCCGGCGAGATCGTCTACGACGGCCCGGCCAACGGACTCACACCCGAGGTGCTGACCCGCATCTACGGCGAGGAGGACTGGTCGAAGACATCGGCTGCTGCTGGCGAAGACAGCGACAACGCCGAGGCGAGGCTCGATCACGACGCCTTGGACCACCACGCCCACGACCGCGATCTGAGTGCTGCGATGCGCTGACATGGACGCCCGGACACTTCCATCAGCCGACCTGCCCCGGACCTGGCGCCCGCCCCGCATGATCGAATCGGGATGGGTCAGGTGGGCTGCCGTCTTCGGCGTTCTGCTCTATCTGGTCCTGGCCTTCGCTTCCATCGAGGTGAACTGGGCGCGCGTGGTCGATGGAATCGCACGCGCAGGCCGGCTGTTTGCGGGCTTCCTGACCCCCGATTTCATCTCGAGATGGAGTGATATCCAGGCCGGCATGATCGAAAGCCTGACGATGACCGTCACCTCGACGGTTGCCGGCATATTGCTTTCCGTGCCGATCGCCCTTGGTGCCGCGCGCAACATCGCGCCCTGGTGGCTCTATATCATCTGCCGGGGAATCGTGGCTCTCTCGCGCACCTTCCAGGAGATTATCATCGCGATCTTCTTCGTCGCGATGTTCGGCTTCGGCCCGCTGGCTGGGTTCCTGACTTTGTCGGTCGCGACGGTTGGCTTCCTCGCCAAGCTGCTCGCCGACGATATCGAAGAGATCGACCCCGTCCAGGTCGAGGCGATCCGGGCAACGGGCGCGAGCTTCTGGCAGACGATCGATTATGCCGTCTCGAGCCAGGTGATGCCGCGGCTCATCGGCCTGTCGCTCTATCGCGTCGACATCAATTTTCGCGAGTCGGCGGTGGTCGGGATCGTCGGAGCCGGTGGAATCGGTGCCACGCTCAACACGGCCCTCGACCGCTACGAATTCGATAGCGCAGCCGCGATCCTGATAACCATCATCGCCATTGTCATGGGCTGCGAGTACTTGTCGAGCCTGATTCGGAAGTGGACGCAGTAGTGTTCTGCAGTCGTAATTTGCGTCTAGCTGACCAATCCTCCGCCATCACCGCGGAGGTCGGCATGACGAAACAAGGACAGAGGATCGAACCGTCAATCGTCATTTCCGCGAAGGCGGAAATCCGCGATGCGTTTCAGCTCATGCGAAGCCAGATGACTGAGACACCGCCTCACAGCGACCGTCGCCACTGCGGCGCCGGATCACAGATGCCCACCTTCGTGGGCATGACAGAATTGCAGGCGAGAGCTATCGGGCAATCATCGTTGCTGGCGGGAAGATAACGATGCCGGTCGTCACCACACCTGCCGGTCAGCCCGCGACATGGCGGCTCAGAACGCGGTCGCAGCAAGTCGCTGTCTGGTTCGGCTGGCTGGCGCTCGTCGCGCTGACCGTGTTCTGCTGGCGGGTGATGACCGCCGACACCATCTGGGCCTTCGTCGAGGATGCGCCCCGGCAGGCTGCCGATATCTTCGGGCGCATGCTGCCGCCGCGGTGGGCCTATGCCAACAATCTCTGGCTGCCGCTGTGGGATACGCTGAACATTGCCACCCTCGGCACCGCGCTGGGCATCGTGATGGCAACGCCGCTGGCCTTCCTGGCTGCCCGCAATACCACGCCCAGCGCTGTCCTGGTCCGGCCCGTTGCGCTGCTCATCATCGTGTCGTCGCGTTCCATCAACTCCCTGATCTGGGGCTTGCTGCTGGTGGCGATCCTGGGGCCGGGGGTGTTCGCGGGCATCATTGCCATCGCGCTGCGCTCGATCGGCTTCATCGGCAAGCTGCTCTACGAAGCGATCGAGGAGATCGACGAGAGCCAGGTCGAAGCTGTCCGCGCGACGGGTGCCAGCTCGGCTCAGGTGATGACCTATGGCATGGTGCCACAGCTCCTGCCGGCCTTCGCCACCATCTGCGTCTTCCGCTGGGACATCAACATCCGCGAATCGACGGTGCTGGGCCTGGTGGGCGCCGGCGGGCTCGGACTGGCCCTCGAGTCCTCCCTGAACGTCCTCGCCTGGCCGCAGGTGACCGTGATCCTGTTGATGATCCTCGCAACCGTGCTCGTCAGCGAGTGGGTGACGGCGCGCGTGCGTGCAGCCATTATCTGACACGGCGCCACGCCCCTTTTGCGGCCGCAAGCCGGGTGCTATCTAGCCCCGCATGACCGACACATCATTGATCCGAAATTTCTCGATCATCGCCCACATCGACCACGGCAAGTCGACGCTGTCCGACCGGCTGATCCAGCTCTGCGGCAACGTCAGCAACCGGGAGATGAAGGAGCAGATCCTCGACTCCATGGAGATCGAGCGCGAGCGCGGCATCACCATCAAGGCCCAGACCGTGCGCCTCGACTACAAGCACAAGGACGGCAACACCTATCAGCTCAACCTGATGGACACGCCTGGGCACGTGGACTTCGCTTACGAGGTCTCGCGCTGCCTCGCTGCCTGCGAGGGCGCGATCCTGGTCGTCGATGCGTCTCAGGGCGTCGAGGCGCAGACGCTGGCGAACGTCTACCAGGCCCTCGACAACGACCTCGAGATCCTGCCGGTCCTGAACAAGGTGGACTTGCCGGCCGCCGATCCGGACCGCGTCAAGCAACAGATCGAGGATGTGATCGGTCTCGACGCCTCCGATGCCGTTCCCATCTCGGCCAAGACCGGCCTCAACGTCGAGGCGGTGCTGGAGGGGATTGTCGAGCGCCTGCCGCCGCCGAAGGGCGACCGCAACAAGCCGCTCAAGGCCCTGCTCATCGATAGCTGGTATGACGCCTACCTCGGCGTCATCGTGCTCGTCCGCATCATGGAAGGCGTGCTGAAGAAGGGGCAACGCATCAAGCTGATGGCTTCCGGCGGCAGCTATCAGATCGAGCGCGTGGGCGTGTTCCGGCCGAAGCAGGAGATGCTGTCGGAGCTCGGCCCGGGCGAGGTGGGCTTCTTCACGGCGGCCATCAAGCAGGTGGCCGACACCCGCGTCGGTGACACGGTGACGGACGAGAAGACGCCGACCGCCGCACCGCTGCCCGGCTTCAAGCCCGTGCAGCCCGTGGTTTTCTGCGGCCTGTTCCCGGTCGATGCTGCGGACTTCGAGGATCTGCGCGAGGCCATGGCGAAGCTCAGGCTGAACGACGCCAGCTTCTCCTACGAGATGGAGACCTCGGCGGCGCTCGGCTTCGGGTTCCGCTGCGGCTTCCTGGGGCTGTTGCACCTGGAGATCATCACCGAGCGGCTCGAGCGCGAGTTCGGGATGGATCTCATCACCACGGCGCCGAGCGTTATTTATCACATCTACCTGACGGACGGCACGCGCATCGAGCTGCACAATCCGGCCGATATGCCGGACCCGGTCAAGATCGACCATATCGAGGAGCCGTGGATTCAGGCTACGATCCTGGTGCCGGACGAGTACCTCGGTGCCGTGCTCAAGCTATGCCAGGACCGTCGCGGCCGGCAGAAGAACCTCACTTATGCCGGCAGTCGCGCCATGCTGGTCTACGAGCTGCCGCTCAACGAGGTGGTTTTCGACTTCTATGATCGGCTCAAGTCCGTGAGCCGCGGCTACGCGTCGTTCGACTATCAGATCACGGGTTACGAGGAAAACGACCTCGTCAAAATGTCGATCCTGGTGAATGGCGAGCCGGTCGATGCGCTCTCCATCATCGTCCACCGCTCCCGCGCCGAGCAGCGGGGCCGGGTCATGTGCGAGAAGCTCAAGGACCTCATCCCGCCGCACCTGTTCCAGATCCCGATCCAGGCCGCCATCGGCG
>JAEVZQ010000089.1 GCA_023392135.1 Pseudomonadota bacterium
CCCACCCGGCGTGATCAGGAAACGAGCGCTCATCATTCAGATAATCGGCCTGTCGCCTCCGGACTGCCTTCAGACCAGCTCCTTAACAGCTGCCGGCTGAATGCCGCCTGAATGATCAGAGTTGCAATGTAATCTGCTTGCGCCCCAGTGGGGTGGTCGCCCGCGTTCTCCCGTAGACGGTCATGATGATGCCGATCAAGCCGCCTATGGCCTGCAGCACGCTCGTCACCTGGTCGCCGAACTCTTTGACGAGATCCGGCGTGACATCGAGCCCGATAAGTGGACCGATCACTGGAAGAACCGTAGACGCTGCCGTGATGATTGCGCCCCATATCGTCATGGAGTGCCCCCACCACTTGCCATCATTGGACGCGTCATCAGTTTGTGACATCTGCCGTGCTCCTTTTTGAAGTTGCCTGGAAGCTTTCGACTGCGCATTGTCGATCCGCTGCGCGGCAACGAGCGTCCGATCGACCCGCCGTAGCCAGCCGCGTCCGAACCGCCAGAAGTGGCTGAGACTGCGGTAACGCGCGCGTCTGATGTCGGCGTAACGTCGTACGGTCTCTTCGATAGAGCGTGTGCGGGCTGCACTGAGCGTTTCGGGCCCGATCTCGCCATCGTCGGCAACGCTTAAGGCCTGCTGCAGCATTCGGGCCGCATTGGCGACGCCATGATTCACCGCGGCATCGAAGTGGATCAGCGCGATCTGCGGCGGCAGCTCTGCGGCCCGCGACGGGACCCAATAGCGCTTGTAGTAGATCGGCCGCGCGGAGGCGGCATCGAGGCGCTTCAACTCGTCAATGAGGCTTTCACGGTTGGTATCCGTGAGCGTTGCGTTCTTCCACGCTGCGAAAACGCCCAGCGTGATACCCAAATTCGTTGGGCCGCCAGGGTCGTGGGGATCATTCGTCCATCCTCCTTCCATTTCGAGGATGTGGGCGAGCGCTGCGTCGAACAGCTCGTCCGCTGCGGGACTCTGTTCGACCGCTCCTACGGGCCACCGCATTCCGAGCGGCCTACCAGTTTCGAAAGACTGCACCGAGACGGCATTCTGCTGATTGCCTCCCAGGAGGAAGATTTTGTCTGTGGTCACACCAATGACGAAGCCGACGTGGCCCTGCCGCGGATCGCTTCCCCGGCTGAGGACCGCGATCGCACCGAACCGGGCCTGCTTCAGCGGCTCACCCCAGTCCAGGTAGGAGCGGGCGAGCAATGAGCGGGTGCTCTGGAGCCCGGACCGCTCCAGGCAGGCGCCAACGAATGCAGCACACCAGGCAACCTCGTCGCTCGTGACTGTCTGGTGCCCGACGTCCCGAAAGAGCTGCAGTATGCGATCATTGCTTGCTGGTCCTGGCGTCTCGCGTACGCCAGCTTCTCGCCAGGCGTGCTCGAGCCATGCCGGCTGCTCCATGGAACAGATCTCCTTGGCTACAGGGTTCGGAAAAATCAGGGGTTCGTCAGATGTTGACGCTACAGGGAGCGCCGCGCCCCCAGACACTGCTGATCTGAAAGACGCGGACGCGCAGGGCCGGCGGCAGGAAGCCGAAGTCGGCTATCTGCTGGTCCGCGGAGTAGATAGCGGCGGGCTCTGACGTGGAGAGGGTCCTCTTAGCGGCGGCGCCTTCCAGAATCTCGACCTCATACTTCTCGACGACTTCTGCAAGAGGCACCTCAGCGGCTTCCCAACTGTCACCACCGACACGCGTCCGCCGTATCCAGGTTAGAACCAGATCGCCGTTCGGGGATCTTTTTCCGCGCAGATGGACTGGACTCAGCGGGCGAAGTCCGACGCCCCGATAAGCGTGCTGCGCCTGCAGGTAGCTCGAATGGCCAAGATCCCGATTGGCGGGACCGTAGCGCCAGTTATAGGCGAGGCCGACGTCCGCGGGCGCCAAATCGACCCGCACCAGAGTCTCGTTGACCAGCACGAACGGCGCTCCGGCCAAAAACTCGTCACCCCTCGCACCTTCAGTACCGGCTTGTCCGCGCAGCAGGCCGGCAAGCTCGTAGGTTTTCGGCGCGACGAGCGTTGCAGACTGGAACTGCAGCACCTCCCAGTCGCCGGCGGCATTGCGCACGGCAGCCGCATTGGTGCCGGCCAGCAGTTGCAGTTCCTCAGCCGACGTGAGCTCGCCAACAGCCAGCTGCACCCGGAGACGGGCTGCCTTATCGAAGCGCCCGACCGGTCCTGGCGGCAGTGGGTCCAGGAGCTCGCCCGTGACTGCCGGCGCCTCGGCGACGCCCTGCAGCGCATAACCCGTTTCAGTCGGCGACCGGAAGAGCGCGACACCTCCCGGCCACGGCGACTGCGAGGCCGCGAAGTAGCCGGAATGCTCCGGCTCGTCTCCTCGCAGGAGAGGTAGATCGAGAAATAATCCGAGCGGCTGCCCGGACGGTGCGGGCGCAGATATCCGCGGGCTGCGAGCGGGGCCTTCGCCGAGCGTATAAAGCGCCGGGTCTATGCTCAGCGCCTCGACCTGGCGTGCGCCATGATCACCGACCTCCTTCACGCGAAAAAGGCGTGAGCGCTCATTTTCGGAAATTGCAATGATATCCGAGGGCTCGATGGCGAGCCCGCTCGGCGGCAGAGCGAAGGACGCCCGCTCACGCGCTGCCCATGCCTCGAAGAGCCAGGAATCGGCGATGGCCGCAGCCTGTTCATCGTCCAGAACAAGCGCCAGATCGGCTTGCGAGACACGGCCGCTCGCACCGGCCAATCGGCGCGCCTCAGCAATCGCCTGGCGGTAGTCGGTGGCAGCCGAGACATAAGTGATCTTTGCTGAGCCAGGAAGCTCGGTTTCCTGCCCTCGGGTGATGGTAACAAGACTGGCACCCGGCCGCTCCTCGACAAGGCCACCAGTCGCCATTTCAAGGATCTGGCCTCCGGCGCCCCGCGGGCGAAACACGATCTGCTGACCGGTCTCGACGGCGTCGAAGAAGAATGCGAGCTCCAGAGGCTGGATCGCCTCACGAGGCGCCATCAGCCGGTCGATCGTATACCCGGGCAGAATGCCCGTGAGTGTGCTCGCGTCATGAGATCGAAATCCCGAGTCGTCGAGTATCCGTCTGACGAGGTCGGCAACGGGGGCACTTACGATGCGTCCGGTAATCCAGTGCCCTCGCTGCCAATTGCCACCGTCGCCCCAGGTCTCCGTATCGGCGGGAAAAGCCGGAAACGGGCGCGCATCCCAGGCATAGATATGAATTCGTGACGGGTCGACCATCGGCCCGCCGTAAGTCTCAGAGGTTGGATTGACCGCGGGGAGTGCTCCAGGGTGCTGAGGATCGAAGGCTTCGATCAGCGCCTGCAGGTAACGGCGCTGCATAAAATCGTCCCGCTTTCCGTTGGAAAAATACGGCAGTGCCGTCTCGGCGCTCTTTGGATCGACGAAGACGTTGGGCTGGTTGGAGGCTTTGTCGATCGCCGGACAGCCGATCTCCATGAACCAGACGGGCTTTGATTGCGGCACCCATTCCGTAGGCGTTCCCTGCTCCAGAC
>JAEVZQ010000251.1 GCA_023392135.1 Pseudomonadota bacterium
GCAGTGCCGCCCCAGCCCACCACGACCGGAAGCCACCATGCATCGATGTCCATGTTCTGGGACAGGATGAATACGCCGGACCCCATGATCGAGAAGACGACGAAGGCAGTCAAAGCACCGAGGCGGAGCTTCCGTTCGGCGGTTTTTTGATGCGAATGCCTGTATTCGGTCGGGAGGATGGCCATGTCATTCTCCGGGATGGATTGGCTGCTCACCGCCGCAGGCCACAGTCTCGTCCGAACGAAGCCGGAGCGCGTCCGTTCCGAGCGGCCTGGCGCTTTTCGAACAGGCGATCGCTCGCGCTGAGATGTCAGCTTTCTCCACGCAACGGGGCGCCGCCTTGATACGCATCAAGCACGATAGGTGCCGCCTTGAGTCAGTGTGACATCAGCGCCGGGAGCCGAAGATCGCCCAAAACATCTCTGGTCGCGCCGCCGAGGACGAACTGGCGCAGCCGCGAATGGCCGTATCCGCCCATCACCAACATGTCCGCGCCTAGCTCGATCGCATGGTCCTGAAGAGCGACCCCGATCGGGCAATCCTCCAGGCCAAGGCCATGGGCCTGCGCTGCGAGCCCCTTCCGACGCAAGCTCTCGGCAAGGCGCTCCGCGATGTCCTTCTGCCTCAGCGGCTTTTCATCGACGACGGTCAGCACGTCAACGGAGGAGGCCTGCTCCAGGAAAACAGCGGCGTCCGCCAGCGCACGGGCGGCGACGCGACTGCCGTCCCAGGCGACCGCGACTCGGGAGAGCGACGAGATGCTTGTCAATTCGGGCATCAGCATCACGGGCCGACCTGAACCGAAGATCACAGCTTCCGCGACCATTCTGGACGTTTCGTTGCCGGCTTCCCAGCCAAGCAAGGTCAGGTCGAAATAGAGTGCATGCCCTGCCGCAGCCTCTGCCAGAAACGCCGCGGCTGCGGTGGTCGACCGCGTCATCAGGCTGACGCCGCGCGCCTTGGCCTCCTGTGTGAGCCTGGCAAGCAGATGCTCGCCGCGTTCTTGACTATGAGCCTCGGTCTCCTGGATCAACTCAGGGACATTCATGAGCAGTCCAGAGATCGCGCTGGAGACCGGCGGTATGTCGACGTTGAGCGCGAATGCGGTCAAATCCGCGCCCAGCAGCGCGGCTACCGAACTCGCATTCGCCGCAACCGCATCGGAATTCCCGTCAGGGTAGGTGACGAGCGGAAGGAAGGCTTCGAGCTTCATGCATCATCTCCCGCGCTAACAGGCGTCACGCTCGGGAAATGTTCATGTCACGGCGAAGGGGGCCGTACCTTGATCTGGCTCAAGCACAGTCGGGCGCGCCGGAGAGCGTCCGGCACGTCCTATTGCAGTCCGGGCCCGAAGTCGTCGCCGTCGCGCGCGAGAGTCATTTCGGTGATGGCGATCAGCGTCTCGGCGCGGGTCTTCAGATCGGGAGCTTCCAGCAGCGCCTGCTTCTCGGCCGCGCCATAGGGAGCCATCATCGAGAGCGCATTGACGAGCATGGCATTGTCGGCCCGGCTGACGCTGTCCCAGTCGGCCTCGAGATCGTTGGCCTGCAAATATGCACGAAAGGCCTTCAGCAACCCCTGACGGTTCACTTCGCCTGCGCCGCTGTCCTCCTCCAGGTCGGCCACAAAAGGCGCGATCCGGCATTGGCGGAACGGGGTCTTGGCCGGCAGTTCCTCGAGGATTCGGTAGCGGCAGATGCCTTGCAGCGAAATGAGATATCGGCCGTCGCCGGTCTCTGCCAGCGAGATGATGCGGCCCATGCAACCGACCTCGCAGAGTTCCGGCTCCTCATCGCCGCGCTTGCGCCCATCCAGCGCCGGCTGGACCATTCCGACGATGCGGTCGCTCTTCAGCGAGGCGTCCACCAGTTGCAGATATCGCGGCTCGAACACGTTGAGGGGCATGCGTCCGCCGGGCAGAAGCAAAGCTTCTGCCAAGGGAAAGACCGGAATGGTCGTCGGGATGTCCGACGCGCGCCGGTAATGGGCATTTCCCGCCTGCATCCATTTCTCCGTTGCGCCACACCTAATCTGGAGCAGCGAGGTCGATCCGCAAGGCCGCTCGCTCAGGAGAAGAGGAGTGAGGACAGCTTGCGCCGCGTGGCCAGCGTGACTTCGTCCATCATCCCCCAGGCCTCGAAGAGCTTGAGGAGCTGCGCCCGCGCCCCATCGTCGTTCCAGCTGCGGTCGCGCTTCACGATCGTGAGGAGGTTATCCGCCGCCTCGGTTCGCATTCCGAGCGCGTTCTGTATCATGGCAAGATCGAAGCGCGCCTGATGGTCGTCCGGATCGGCGGCAAGCCGCCGCTCGAGCGTTGCCGGGTCGCCTAAGGCGGCGGCCTGGTCGGCCAAGGCGATCTTGGTGCGCACCGCCGCAACCTGCGGCGCATCCTTCTTGTCCTCCGGGACGCTCGCAAGCACCTCTTCGGCGCCGGCGCGATCGCCAACCTCCAGCAGCAGGTCGGCGAGGCCCCCGAGTGCCTCCGGGTTGTCCGGTTGCTCAGCCAGGATCGTCTCGTAAAGGTTCACGGCCGTCTGCAGATCACCGGCGCCGCGCGCCTCGGCAGCAGCCGCAAGGATCTCGGCGGCCTGCGGGCCCGGCCCCATGCCGGCCACGCGGTCAATGAACTCGCGGATCTGGCTCTCCGGAACCGCCC
>JAEVZQ010000346.1 GCA_023392135.1 Pseudomonadota bacterium
CGGTAGGCGTCGACCGGAGCAGTGTTGGTGTAGACCCCGTCCACCTCGCAGTAGATCGCCGGAATGTCGTACTGACCCGAGAGCAACGGCGCGTAGAGATACGTCGGGACAGAGGAGGAGAAGGTCGAGAGATAGGCACCGAGATTTGCCTTCGTCTTGACACGCATCCCCAGAATCTTGCCCGACCCGTCCACGGCCAGCTCCGCCGTCGTGACGTGATCGCGACCGTGGGCATCCGCAAGGAAAGATTCCGTGCGGTCGGCCGTCCACTTCACCGGACGCCCGACCTTGCGCGCCGCCCAGACGCAAACGGTCTCCTCGGCGTAGATGAAAATCTTGGACCCGAAGCCACCGCCGACGTCCGGCGCAATCACCCGCAACTTGTGCTCCGGCGCGATGCCGATGAACGCCGACAGCACGAGCCTCGCAACATGCGGGTTCTGGCTGGTCGTGTAGAGCGTGTAGGAATCCTGCCCGCGATCGTATTCGCCGATCGCTGCCCGTGGCTCCATCGCGTTGGGGATCAGACGGTTGTTGACCAGATCGAGCTTCGTCACGTGCGCGGCCTGGGCGAACGCTGCATCGGTGGCGGCCTTGTCCCCGAGGTGCCACTCATAAACCGTGTTGTTGGGCGCCTCGGCGTGGAGCTGGGGCTGGCCCGGGCTCTGCGTCGTGGCGGGGTCGACGGCTGCCGGCAGCTCCTCGTAGTCGACCGCGACCAACTCGGCGGCATCACGCGCCTGATCGCGCGTTTTGGCAATGACGACGGCCACATGATCGCCGACGTAGCGCACCTTCCCGGTTGCCAGCGCCGGGTGCGGACCCACCTTCATCGGTGAGCCGTCCTTGGAGTGGATCATCCAGCCGCAGATCAGACCGCCGATCTTGTCCGCGGCGAGGTCCTTGCCGGTCAGGACCGCGAGCACGCCGGGAGCCTTGCGGGCGGCTTCCGTGTCGATATTGCTTATAGATGCGTGCGCGTGCGGCGAGCGGACGAACACCGCGTAGGCCTGACCCGGCCGGCTGATATCGTCCACATAATTGCCGTTACCTGTGATGAAGCGGAAGTCTTCGCGGCGCCGTACCGGAGCGCCGATGCCCGTGCTGGTCATGGTCTCATCTCCTCCCGTGCGCCTACTCTGCCGCCTGACGGAACTCGCCGGTGCTCATTGCCGCGGCGCCCGCCGCGACGGCCTTGACGATATTGTGATAGCCTGTGCAGCGGCAGATGTTGCCCTCGAGCTCCTCGCGAATGGTGCGCTCATCGAGATCGGTGCCCTTGCGGCTCACGATATCGACTGCGGCCATGATCATGCCCGGCGTGCAATACCCGCACTGTAGGGCATGATGCTCCCGGAACGCCTCCTGCATCGGGTGGAGCTGCCCGTCCTTCGACAGCCCCTCTATCGTCACGACGTCAGCGCCTGCGCACGAGACCGCGAGCGCGGTGCACGACTTCACGGCGCGGCCGTCGACATGCACCACGCACGCGCCGCACTGGCTCGTGTCGCAGCCGATATGCGTGCCCGTGAGGCGCAGATGCTCGCGCAGGAATTGGGACAGAAGCGTGCGCGGCTCGATATCGGCCGACACACTCTCGCCGTTCACAGTCATGGTGACTTCGGTCATGCGATTCCTCCCGTAGGTCTCGCCGAAGCAACGGTCAGCGAGATTGACAGCTTGAGGCAGTGCAATGCCCTTGCGCCCGGGCACCCCCGACCGGACCTGCCAACCGGTATTGGTTCCGCAAAAGCATCTTCGGCCGCAGGTCGTGGTATGCACCTTTTTTGCCGGCACTAGGATTGTATCAAGTTCCGGTGTTCTGCAAGCTCCGGAGGATTGCTGCCACCCCGGCTGAGCCGATCGCCAAAAAAAATGCGGGCACTCGGCCCGCACCTCTTTACTCCGCATGCTCCAGAAACGCCAAGGGCCGCATCACGCGGCCCTTTCGTCGAGATTTCGCCCTTTGCCCGGGAGCTGGGAGCGGGCACCGCTCTCGCGGCGCTCCGCTCCACTTTGGCGCTCTGGGCGGTGGCGCCAACCTCTATGCTGCTTGTGGTGCTAAGACCGGCAGTTTCTTATCCTCCCAACTCTCAGGCACCGTTCGCAGCGCAATCCCCATGTATCTCGTCTTGTTTCCGGCTTTCTGCCTCTCGATCCCCATTTCAAGACAATCGCGGTAGAAGATCGCTTGTGCCAGTGGCTCCTTCCCAAGCTGCTCGCACCAATCGAGATAGTCTTCGTACAACTCCGGAGGTGTGACGCTCGAATTCGCCTTTCTGGTGACTCTCTCCTTGAAGAACCGCTGGACGTCTGACTCCGGCGGCATGAGCTTCGTGACGCTTCTGTTGTCATTGGCGCCGACCTGCGAAGCGTTGACCACTTCGACACTGGCGACCGGAGCCGGTTCAGCCTGCGCCATGGACGCCATTGCAGGAGCGACCGGCGCGTGCCGATCGTAGAGACGCCACTGGCTGAACGCGATGTACATGCCGAAGCCCGAGCCGACCTCGAGCAGCAGCGCGATGAAGATCGTCAGTGCGGTCTGAATGTCCTCCACGGTCAAAGACGGCATGAAAATGCCTGCGAGCTTGGTCAGTACGGCAGCTTGCGGATCGGCCTCGGCCATCACCACGCCCGAGTGCACCTTCGAGAGATCCGCCTGGATCTCAGCGATACGGGTCTCGAGCTTCTGGGCCTGCTCCGCGGACGCAAACTCGGCGACCAGCCCATTATACTCGCCGCAGAACGTGCGGCCCTTCGGACCCGTTACCTTGTTGCAGCCCTCCGTCCACTGCCATTCACGGCTGTTCTTCGCGTTGTCGATGTCGGTCTGAACCACGGCCGCCGGACGATGCTGCGGCACCCAGCTCAGCTGCTCCTTGGTCCGGTCGAGATCGGAACGCAGGTCCTGGTAGGACTGCGCCTCGATCGCGCGCTGGCCGGTGCTATCCATCCGGTTCAGTGCTGCGTGGCCGAGAGCAGAGGTGAGTGAGTAGGCGGTAACGACCACCCACACCAACGCGGAGGCGGCCGCCTGCGACCACATCCTGTTTCGTATTGCGGCGAAGAAGAAGAATGGCACAAGCGCCTTCAGGCAGTCTGCCGCCGCGCTCGCCGATCCATAGATCAGGCCATCGAACTCGGTCTTGCCGAGTGTGTAGCCGAATCTCCAGTTCATCGCGGCCGACACGGCGAGTAATACGCCGGCCGCTAAGACACCAATCACGCCCAGAGCATGTCTCATTGCATTGCCCTCTCCAAAGTCGTTTGGAGCCTCGTACGCGCACCCGGAAACGGGACTCCACTGCTGCGAGGAGTTGCTTGCGAGCCAGCCATTGGTCTTGAAGCCGGAAGCCGCTCCCGGCGTCATGAAGTCGATCCCGCCCCTTGCCGTTGAGCATGACTCCTGAGCAGGGAGCCTCGGCAACGCCTGGATCGAACGCATCTAACGGTGGCTGGAGCGCTGTGCCGCCGGGAGGTTTTCAACAGTCGGTCATCGCCGCTGAATTCCGCCTGTGCATATCCCGGGGCGGCATAAGCTTCACGCGCGACGCACTACGGACAAAATTCCCCTCGCGCGGAAAGCTATGCGATTCGAAGGGGTTTGTTAATTTTTTCAGAGCGCTTGCTTTGTTTCATCAGCACCCAGCATGAGTTTCGCATACCTTTTTCAATTTTTTTGCCGAGTTTATTTTCCACAGCAGCTCCGGGTCTTATCCACATTTCGCGCTACCGATTTCCGCGCCTTTCCACAACCCGTGGCCCCGCGGAAAGTGCGACTCCACTAGATATGGCAGCAGACGGGAGCGCTGCATGATGGTATGTGTGCTGGTCATCAGGACAGCGAGCGATTGCCTGACTGGCCGGTAACGAGGCCGTCATGCGCGGGGAACTGAAGCGTTCTCGCCTTTGTTTCCCTGTCATCACGGCGCAAGACAGCAACATCGTGTGGCAGAATGGCTGAAGAGTTCGACTGGGCTCCAAGAAGGGTCCGGCTGGGTTTGCGGTTCGCGTTGGGGGTAGCCATCATGCGTCTGTCGGTAGGATTGTTGGTTCTGCTGATTGGCGTGGGGCTGGCCGTGATGCACTTCCGGCCGCCGCCCGAGCCTGCCGGCATCGACCAGATCATGCTGTCTCAATCGGCAGAGAACAGCCTCACCACCTCGTCCGTTTCCCGAAGCGGAGCCGGAGGCGGCGTCACGCGCCCAACCGCGGCGAGTACGACGCCCGGCCCGTGGGAGCGAAACACGGTCGTAGTGGCGAGCAGGAACGTTTCGGATGAAGCTCTGGACCGTCTCAGTGGCGCGGATCTGACGCGCTCGCTGCAATCGGAACTGCAGCGCGTCGGTTGCTATCATGGTGCCATCGACGGCGACTGGGGGCCGATGTCGAAACGCGCGATGAGCGAGTTCACCGGGCACATGAACGCAAGCCTGCCGGTAGACCGCCCGGACCAAATCCTACTCCATATGGTTCGAGGCTTCAGTGGACGGGCCTGTGGCGGGCCTGCTTCCGTGGTGGCTGGCGCTGACAACAGTGACGGGGATCGCCCGGTCGAGCCCTTGCCAGGTCGCATGGCCGTTGGCGGCCCTGTGGAAGCCGACGCCAATGTTTCCCTGACTCGCTACGTCGCAGCGGAAGAGCCGCGCGTAGCGCCGCCGGACTCACCAGAAAAACCGCGGCAAACGACACGCCGGTCACGTGTTGCCGAACGCAGCTCCCCGGCTCCGTACTACCGTTCACCCCAGAGTCAGCGGAGGAGCTGGATCGACCGCGTCTTCAACCCGTCCGGTCCATAGACCGGCGCATTCAGCCTTGCAGATTTGTCCCCGGGCGGCCGATGCTGCTGTAGAGGAACCCTTCCGTTGTAGCATCGCGCGACTGGTAGATATTGCGCAGGTCCACCAGCACCTGTCCGCGCATGACACTCTTCAACGCGCCGAGATTGAGCGCACGGAACTCGTTCCACTCAGTTAGCACCACGACGACATCGGCCGAGGTTGCAGCGTCCATTGCACTTTCGCGCCAGTCGACGTCGGGAAGCAGTTTTTCGGCGTGCTTGCGCCCCTGCGGATCGTAGGCGCGAACGATTGCGCCCCGCTCCAGCAGCATCGGCAGGACGACGAGGCTGGGCGCATCACGCATGTCATCCGTATTCGGCTTGAACGTCACCCCGAGCACTGCAATGGTCTTGCCGCGCACCGAGCCGCCGGCGGCGCGCTCGATGCGGCTTGCCATCGCGATCTTGCGCTCGTCGTTTACCCGTTGCACCTGCTCGATGAGCGACAGCGGCGAACGCGCCTCACGCGCGGTGCGGATCAGGGCGGAGACGTCCTTCGGGAAACAGGAGCCGCCATAGCCGGGGCCGGGGTGCAGGAACTTGTCGCCGATACGCCGGTCCTGGCCGATGGCACTCGCCACCTCCTGTACGTCTGCACCGATTTCCTCGCACAGGTCCGCCACCTCGTTGATGAAGCTGATCTTCATGGCAAGAAATGCGTTGGCAGCGTACTTGGCAAGCTCGGCAGACTCTGGCCTTACGAACATGACCGGCGCGTTGCGCAGCGCCAGGGGCTTGTAGAGTCGCTCCATCACATCGCGGGCGCGCGGATCATCACAGCCGACCAGAACCCGGTCGGGATGTGTGAAGTCCTGGATGGCGGAGCCTTCACGGAGAAACTCCGGATTGGAGCAGACGGCGAAGTCCGCATCGGGCCTCAGCTCCTTCAGCCGGCGCGCGATCTCCCGGCTGGTTCCAACGGGCACCGTCGACTTGGTGGTGATGACCGTGAAGCCCGAGAGATGCGGCGCGAGCTCCGCAACGGCGGCATAGATGTAGGAGAGGTCCGCATGCCCATCGCCACGGCGCATGGGCGTTCCAACGGCAAGAAAGATGAGGTCGGCGGACGCGACAGCCGGACCGAGCTCCCGCGAGAAGGAGAGCCGCCGCGCAGCGATGTTCCGCTGCAGCAGATCGTCGAGCCCTGGCTCGTAGATGGGAACTTCCCCGCGTTTGAGACTTTCAACGCGATCGTGATCCTTGTCGATGCACGTCACCGTCCAGCCGAACTCGGAGAAACACGCTGCAGAGACGAGCCCAACATAGCCCGCACCGATCATGCAAATGTTCAAAGCCATCTCTCACGAATCCGAAAGCTTCGCTCGCTGCTCAGATCGGCAGCTGCTCCGGGCTATGTCAATTTCCCTGCGGGTTCAAGCTGGTCTTTGTGTCCCTGTTGAGGTAGCCGTGTAAAGAAATAGCCGACGCCATCCGCCGGCAGCTCCTGCTGCGCTGGCGGAAGCGTTTCCCACTCGAGATCGTTCGAACAATGACACTCTCCTGGAAAAGCGGCCGCGTGGTCTCGGTCGGCGAATGTATGGTGGAGCTGTCACGCGGGCCCGATCATCGGTTCGGACTTGGTTACGGCGGCGATACGTTCAATACCGCCGTCTATCTCACCAGAGCCGGCCTGGAGGTCGCGTATGCCACGGCTCTCGGTGACGATCCCTACAGCCGCGGCATTCGCGACCTGGCCGGGCGCGAGGGCGTGGCTACCGACCTCATCCTGACAGTGCCAGGCCGATTGCCGGGGCTTTATCTGATCGAGACCACCGACGACGGAGAGCGTACGTTCTGGTACTGGCGCGATCGTGCGCCGGCGCGCGAGCTGTTCCAGTTGGCGGGAGCGGAACGTGTCATCGAGGGTTTTCGCGATGCGACCCTCGTCTACTTCTCAGGGATCACACTCTCGCTCTACAACCCCGCGGGGCTCGACCGGTTTGCTGCTGCATTGCGGGCAGCCAAGGATGCCGGGGCGAAGATCGCCATGGACAGCAACTATCGGCCGCGCGGCTGGGGTGGCGATATCGATCGCGCGCGGCTCACCTTCGAGCGCTTCTGGCGGCTGGCCGACATCGCCCTGCCGACGCTCGAGGACGAGCAGGCGCTTTGGAGCGATGCGGATGCCGGCGCCACCGCTGGCCGGCTCCAGGGCCTCGGCGCATCTGAGGTGATCGTGAAGCTCGGATCCAGGGGAGCCTTCGTCGCGAGCGGTGGGGCTACCGATGTCCTTCCGGCCGAGGCCGGCATTCAGGCCGTCGACACCACGGCAGCAGGCGACTCGTTCAACGCTGCCTATCTGGCAGCGCGCCAGCGCGGGCTATCAGCTCCAGAAGCGGCCGCACGGGGCAACAGGCTCGCCGCTGCCGTGATTCAACACCGCGGTGCAATCGTGCCGGCTGATGCGACCGCAGCCATCTTGGCGGGATCTTGATCTCGGGTCCCAGATTTGACAATCAACACCTGTCTTCGAGGGTTGATTGGAAACGCCAGGAGCGCTTACTCCCTCACCTCTCCCACGGGGAGGGG
>JAEVZQ010000365.1 GCA_023392135.1 Pseudomonadota bacterium
CGCCGATCGCCATGAAGGCACCGCCACCGAGCGAGATCTGCCCGCAGTAGCCCGTCAGAATATTAAGGCCGATGGCTGCCAGCGCAAGGATGAGGAACGGGATCAGAATTGCCTTGAAAATGTAGTCATGTCCGAATGCGCCAATCCCGAACTGGGCCAGAAGAGGAACCCCGATGAAGGCGAAGGCCAGCAGGATACCCAGCGCGATTTTATCCTGGCGGATCGGAAAAATCGCCAGATCGGCAGCGTAAGTCGTCTTGAACTGTCCGGCCTCGCGGTAAAGCACAGTCGGCTGCCCTCCTCAGATCCGCTCTATGATGCGCTCGCCGAACAGCCCCTGCGGCCGCACCATGAGCACGGCAAGTGCGAGGACGTAGGCGAACCAGTACTCAATGCCGCCGCCGATGTACGGCCCAAGATAGATTTCGGCCAGCTTCTCGCCGGCGCCGATGATGAGGCCACCGACGATGGCGCCGGGAATCGACGTGAAACCACCGATAATCAGAACCGGAAGAGCCTTCAGAGCCAGGAAGGTGATCGAGTACTGCACCCCGAGCTTGGTACCCCACACGGTCGCGGCCACCAGCGCCACCAGTCCCGCGACAAGCCAGACGACGAACCAGATCCAGCTGATGGGAATACCGACGGACTGGGCTGCCGCGTGGTCGTCCGCGACGGCGCGGAGCGCGCGGCCCGTTTTCGTCCATTGAAAGAAGACGCCTAGTCCCGCCACCAGAATTCCGGCGATGAGCCCACCCCACACATCCAGTTTACTGATCAGGATACCGCCTGGGAATACCTCGTCGAAAAGGATCCAGGCGTCTGTCGGATAGAGTGTCAGCGGGTACACATCGGACCCGAACAGCATCTGCGCCGCACCTTCGATGATGAAGGTTGCGCCAATAGTCGACATGAAGAGCGTCAACTCGTTCTGATTGAGCAGCGGCCCCAGCACGTACCGCTCGATCAGCCAAGCGGTAACTGCCATGATCGCGCCGGCAAAAAGCAATGCACCGAAGACCGCGACCTCGAACGGCAATCCATTCGCGACCAGCAGATCCAGGGAGCGTACCAATGCCAGGCCCGCCAGCAGCACCATGGCGCCCTGGGCGAAGTTGAACACGCCTGACGCCTTGTAGATCAGCACGAACCCGAGTGCGACGAGCGAGTACAGGACGCCGGCCAAAAGCCCTCCGATCAGCACTTCAAGAAATGGGCCCAGACCTTCCACTCAATCCCCTCCAGCCGTCGTCCAGGTCGCATCGCGCAATGCCGCATGATCCAGGCACTGCGCAGTAGTTCCAATCCCGGCCAAGTCCTGTCTCGACAAAGTGTGCATTCAATGCGCCACGCCGAGATATGCATCGATCACGTTCTGGTCCCTCTGCACTATGTCGGGTGACCCATCGGCAATCTTCCTCCCATAATCCAGCACCACGACCCGGTCGGATAAATCCATCACCACACCCATGTCGTGCTCGATCAGGGCGATCGTCGTGCCGAGCTGGTCGTTCACGTCGAGAATGAAGCGGCACATGTCCTGCTTCTCCTCCAGGTTCATACCGGCCATGGGCTCGTCGAGCAGAAGCAATTCCGGCTCGGTCGCAAGAGCCCGCCCCAGCTCGACGCGCTTCTGCAGGCCATAGGGCAACTTGCCCACGGGCGTTTTGCGAATGTGCTCGATCTCGAGAAAATCGATGATCCGCTCGACGAACTCCCGATGACGGATTTCCTCTTTCTGCGACCAACCCCAGTAAACCGCCTGCCCGAGGATGCCCGTGCGCATTTTCAGCGTCCGCCCGGTCATGATGTTGTCGAGCGTCGACATGCCTTTGAACAGCGCAACATTCTGGAACGTCCGCGCAATACCCTGGCTGGCGGCGATGTAAGGGCGCATGCGGTGGCGGCGCTTGCCCTTGAATGTGATCGTGCCCTGTTGCGGGTGATAAAACCCGTTGATGACGTTGAGCATCGAGGTCTTGCCCGCGCCATTAGGGCCGATGATGGCACGAATTTCGCCCTTGCGAATGTCGAATGAAACGTCGCCGATCGCCTTCACACCGCCGAAAGAAAGCGAGACTTTCTCTACCGCGAGCAGCAGCTCCCTCTCTGCCGGTTTTGAACTGACCGCCGGAGCTTCCAGAACTGCGGTTCCCGCAGTCATTCCGCGGCCTCCTTCAGAACATGAACGGCCGGCTCATGCATCTGCATATCCACGATCCGGACATTGGCCTCGATGACTCCCTTGCGGCCATCTTCGAAGGTCACCTCGGTCCTGATATGCGCTTGCGCCGATCCGTCGTAGAGGGCGCGGATCAAAGGCGCATAACGCTCGGCAATCAAGCCGCGGCGCACCTTCTGTGTCCGCGTAAGCTCACCGTCGTCAGCATCGAGCTCTTTTGGCAGGACGAGGAAGCGGCGGACCTGCGAGGAGGCCATCTTCGGCTCTTTCGCCAGCATGGCATTCACCTCGTCGACACGCCGCTCGATCATCCCGTAGACGTCCGGGTGCGCAGCGAGCTCCTGATAGCTCGCATAAACGACGTTGTTTCGCTCAGCCCAACTCCCGACGGAGACCAAGTCGATGTTGACGAACATGGTCACGAAGTCGCGACCATCACCAAAAGCCACAACCTCTTTCACCTCGGGGAAGAACTTCAGCTTGTTTTCGAGATACTTCGGCGCGAACAGCGAGCCATCTTTCAGCCGGCCGACATCCTTTGCCCGGTCGATGATGACCAGATGGCCACGCGCATCAAAAAAGCCGGCATCTCCCGTGTGCACCCATCCGTCAGCCGTTTTTGCGGCAGCGGTGGCTTCCTCGTTCTTGTAATAAAGCTGGAAAACGCCGGGACTTCGGAACAGCACCTCGCCATTGTCATCGATCCTGATATCGACCTCCGGCGCAGGCGGCCCGACGGTATCTGCGTAGATCTCTCCGTCAGGCTGCATGGTGACATAGACGGTCGCTTCCGTCTGGCCATAGAGCTGCTTCAGATTGATTCCGAGCGATCGGTAGAATTTGAAAATTTCCGGCCCGATGGCCTCGCCAGCCGTGTAGCCGATTTTCAATCGGCTCAATCCGAGCTGATTGCGGAGCGGTCCATAGACGAGATTGTCGCCTATCCAATAGAGAATCCGATCCGAGAGCCGCACCGGTTTGCCTTCAAGGATCGGCTCTCCGCAACGGCGCGCAACCTCCATGAAGCGGTCGAACATCCATCGCTTGAGGCGGCTCGCATCCTGCATGCGGACAAAGATGTCGGTCAGCGCTGCCTCGAAGCGACGCGGCGGACCGAAAAAGAACGTCGGTCCGATCTCCCGCCGGTCGAGAACGGTCGTCTCGACGCTCTCGGGGCAGGCGATACAGAATCCGGCTTCATACGCTTGTCCGTAGGAGAAGATATGATCGCCGACCCAGGCCATCGGCAGATAGGCGATGATCTCCTCCTTCTCCGAAAGCTTGTCGAATGCGTTGGCATTCCGCGCCGTGCGGATCAGGTTGTCGAAGCTGAGCACGACGCCCTTGGGCTGCCCGGTTGTGCCTGACGTATAGAGAATGACGCTGGTGTCGCTGCCCTTGCCCTGGTTGATCTCGTCCAGCCACCAGTCAATAATGCCGGCGTTCGCCTTCAGCTCCTCCCGCCCGAGCGTCTGCACGTTTTCAAAGGCGTGCAAGCCGGTGTGATCGTATTTCTTCAGACCGCGGGGGTCCTCGTAGACGATGCGCCGGAGCGTGGGGATCTGATTGGCCAGCGATTGGATCTTGTCGACCTGCTCCTGGTTCTCGACCACCGCGAACGCGATCTCGGCGTGACTGAGGACGTAGACCATCTCGGCAGCCACCGCGTCTTGGTAGACGGGCACTGGAATGGCGCCGATGCTTTGCGCTGCAGCAAAGGTCCAGTAGAGCTGCGGCCGGTTATCGCCGATGATGGCGACCGTCTCGCCGCGCCTCAGGCCCAGAACATTTAGACCGATGGCAAGTGCGCGGACCTCGTCGCACACCTGCGACCACGTCCACGTCTGCCAGATGCCGAGGTCCTTTTCCCGATAGGCCGGTCGGGACGCGAACTGGACCGCGTTCCGAAGCAAAAGCTTCGGCATGGTATCCAGCCCGACGCCGGACACGCGAGACGGACTCGTCCCTTCCACGTCAGTACTTCCTCCCTGCCGGCCTTTTTCGACCGGCATTTCTTCTTGTCTGCTATCAGTTAATATACGCGCGCTTCCGTATGCAAGCGCGCCTTTCGGATGGGGCTAAGAATGGAAACGCCGCGCTCCGCCCGGTACTTGGGCTGGAGATGCTGCGCGCGTGTGCGGCGATAACCGGCTGGATTGTGAGCTGCTCCGCTCATAGGATGCTGACAAATTCAACTTCCGGCACCGGAGACGAGACCATGGCGGACGAGCTTTATCACTTCATCGGCGGAAAGCGGGTCACGGGGACGAGCGGCCGATTTGGCGACGTGTACTGGCCGATGACCGGCGAGGTCGCAGCCCGCGTGCCCCTCGCCTCCAAGGAGGAGGTGCGCGCCGCAGTCGAGAACGCCAAGGCGGCCCAGCCTGCCTGGGCGGCAACCAACCCCCAGCGTCGCGCCCGTGTGCTGATGAAGTTCATCGATCTTGTCGCCCGCGACAATGACAAGCTCGCCGAAAAGCTCGCCCGCGAGCACGGCAAGAC